>JALZUF010000110.1 GCA_023301785.1 Alphaproteobacteria bacterium
CAAAGATGATGTTGTCTGGCACATCGGTGATCGCGCCAAAGATGTCACCGCAACCATGAACGCCAACAAAATCGCTGATTGCACTTTTGTGCCTTTTTCATACGGGCCAAGCGCCGCGCTAATGATCTTAAAGGTGATCAAAAGCACCGATAATATTATCGTGACTTATCCTGAGTTTTTGGAAAAACTAACGGAGCTTCTCGGCGAACCTGAAGATGCCAGCAATCAGCGCAACATATCCAACTCTGCATCATAGACAGATGTATGGTTGCCCGTGCTCAGCACATGTTGCTGCGTTGTATAACTATTGAACATTTTGGCCATACGGCTTTCCGCGCCAAACATAATTTTCATGAAATGTCCTAAACCAACCTCTTGTCCAAACAATTCAAGAACACGTTCAAGCCCATTTAATTCACGCGGCATTTGAATGACATTTAAATCACGACGATCTTTCTTACCCAACAAAATCGCCGTTTCATCTAACGCATCATTCAATCCACCAATCTGATCCACAAGTCCACGCTTCAGAGCTTGCGATCCAGTCCAAGCGCGACCTTTTGCAACAGTTCGTGCATCTTCTTTAGACATTTTACGACCTTCAGAAACACGAGAAACAAATGCATCATAAACATCATCAATAAGAACAGTCATTCTTGCTTGCGCGTTTTCATCGAACTTTTTGTGAATGGAGAAAATATCTGCATTCTCACCAAATTTTGGACCTTGCCAATTGATGTTTGCTTTATCAAACAAATCAGAGCCTTCAAATTTCCCCATAATCACACCAATTGATCCTGTAATCGTTCCAGAGTTCGCTAAAATTTTATCCGCATGCGTTGAAATCCAATATCCGCCGCTGGCGGCGACTGGTCCCATTGAGACGATGACTTTCTTACCTTTTTCTTGCGCGCGTACAAGTGCGTGACGGATAGTTTCGGACGCCGTTGGTGATCCGCCAGGTGAGTCAACGCGTAGTACGATTGCCTTGATATCATCATCATTATAAGCCGTCGCAATGGCTTGGGTAATTTCATACGCGCCTGCGTTTCCGCCTGCACCTTTGTGGTCAACAATAGCACCAATCACATAAATAAGGGCAACATCATCTGCGGTTTTAGCTCTAGGAACTTTGTTTTGTTTGCTCTGTGAATAACGTGCCAAGGTTACAAGCTCCACAGACTCATCATCTGGATCGCCTGAAATGCTTTCACGAATTTCAGAGAGCATTTTATCGCCGTAATCTAAACGATCGAGAAGCTTCGCATTAAGACCTTCTTTATCTGTCATGATGCCTTTGTCTACAAGAGCCATTAGTTGAGGTTGACTGATTTCTCTTTCCTTGGAAATATCATTTAACATCGTGACGGAAAGATTATTGAGCAATGATGTCAGAGCCACTTCGTTTGCAGGCGACATTTCAGAATTTGTAAAATTTTCCATCGCGCTTTTGAATTCTTCACGTTGGAAGAATTGCGCGCTCACACCAACTTTATCCATGAGATCTTTCGCAAAAGGCATCTCCATGCTGATGCCTGATACGGACATCATACCAATCGGTTGCATCCAGATTTCATCAAACACACTGGCGAGATAATACTGCCCTAAGCCGCCCATCGCATCAGTGTATGAGGATGAGTAAACTTTGGTGAATTTACCGCCTTCTTTAAATTTATTGATCGCCGCGCGTAGCTCTTGCGTGTGCGCCATATTGATTGCCGCGCCATTTAGATTAAAGACTAAACCTTTAACACGCGCATCATCTTTGGCACGTTCAATCGTATCAATCACGTTGCGTAAGGTTGGTTGCGTGAATGGAAAAGGTTCTAATATAGTCGGCTTTACTTGCGCTTCGGAGATGCCATTCTTCATATCAAAATAAAGGATGATATCTTCTGGTAATGGTGCTGCAGATTTTTTGGACATTGTGACAATCAAAAAGACAGATATCAATGTTGATATCAAAACCATCGCACCAATAACCATGCAAGTTTTCTTTAGAGCGCCGCCAAGAATAGACCAAACATTCCAGCGCTTAGCCTTAATCGCACGTTCGTTCTTTTTTGGTTTATAAAATAAAGAGCCAAAATTTTTCATCGAAAATCTTTCTATAGAGTAAAATGTAGAATTATAAACACTGCGCCTTGTGGCGTAGCCAATGATCGGCGAGGACGCAGGCCATCATGGCTTCGCATACTGGTGTGCCGCGTAAGCCAACACAAGGATCATGACGACCCTTTGTGATAATTTCGGTTTCATTACCAGCCTTATCAATTGTTTTAACTGGCGTTAAAATTGAGCTGGTCGGTTTAAAAGCAACACGCACAACAATATCTTGCCCAGATGAGATGCCGCCTAAAATCCCGCCAGCGTTATTTGAGGTAAAGCCGTCTTTGGTGATTTCATCGGCGTTTTGTTCGCCGCCCCATTCAACGGCTTCAAACCCAGCGCCAATTTCAACAGCTTTGGTTGCGTTAATGGACATCATGGCTTTTGCCAAATCTGAATCAAGCTTGTCGTATACTGGTGCGCCGAGGCCTGCAGGAATACCGCTGGCGTGAACTTCAACAATGGCGCCTGCGCTTGAGCCATTTTTACGTTGACCATCTAAATAGTCTTCCCATGTTTTTGCGGCTTCAATATCAGGACACCAAAATGGGTTCTTATCAACTTGATCCCAGTCAAAATTATCACGGTTTATTTTATGGGGCCCAACCTGAACCACCGCGCCGCGGATGGAAACGTTTGCGCCAATTTGTGTCGCAAGAACTTTGCGCGCAATCGCACCTGCGGCAACACGGTTTGCGGTTTCACGTGCAGAGGATCTGCCGCCGCCGCGATAATCGCGAATGCCGTATTTCTCGTTGTAAGTATAATCCGCATGACCTGGGCGGAATTTGTCTTTTATATCGCCATAGTCTTTTGATTTTTGATCAACATTTTCAATCAATAAGCCAATAGGCGCACCTGTTGTTTTGCCTTCGAATACGCCAGATAGAATTTTGATTTGGTCAGGCTCTTTACGTTGTGTTGTAAATTTGCTTTGACCCGGTTTACGGCGATCTAGAAACCCTTGGATGTCCTCCTCAGACAGCTCAATTAACGGCGGTACACCATCAACGATGGCACCAATGGCTGGCCCGTGGCTTTCGCCGAAGGTTTGATACTGAAATAATGTTCCAAAACGATTTCCTGACATGCTTATGAATTTACATGAAACCCCTTAAATGACAATGGTTTATAGGTAATTTTGATAATATTTATGTCTTGACATAATGATTAATGCCGTATTAACTTACTGTTCTTATGTAATAATAAAAATGAGTGCCAATATGGTTGCAAAACGACAAGCTAAAAATTATGTTTTTGATGACATGAATTTTATTGAACGCATGGTTGGGGAACAACGTAAGTATGCCGATAGAGTTAATGTGAGACATGGTCGATTTTTGGTTGCTCAAACCTCTGGTGTCTTTGACAATATGTATAAACCCAGCCCTATTGATGTTGCATTTTTAGAGACTGCGAAACGATATAGCGAATTTCTTATCGCAACCGTAACCAGCGACGAACAAATCGAACATGATGGCGGCGCTCCCGCTAGAAAGAACGCCAAACAACGTGCCCTTGAAGTGGCCTCTTTAGGTATTGTGGATGTGGTATCGATTACTCCATTTGATCCCGACAATGGAATTGCAGCCTCATTTACAGCAATTCAAGGGACGCAACCTGATATGATTTTCTACGAAGGGCAAAATGGATTTAATAATGGGCAAGATCTGTTACCTCATTTAGAACAAGCCGAACACGAGTTTGGAACAAGGTTCTGCCTTGTTAGCGATAACATGAGGTATGGTAAAGACAATCGCGCCCGTAGAGAGCTACAAGATATTACAGATGGTGGAAGACCGCACCCTGCCGCTATGGCTGGTGGAATGAAAGTCGCTTAAAGTTTTAAGCGGCTTCGTCTTTTTTAGGGGCGAGTGAAGTTAAAAGCGCACCCGTTTCGGCGGCCGTATCCACAGCGCACATCCCAACAGTGTGATAACCACTATCAACGTGCAAGCATTCGCCTGTTACGCCACTAGCAAGGTCAGACAGCAAGAACAAACCTGAACGACCCACATCATCAATGGTTACATTACGGCGAAGCGGTGAATTAAGCTCGTTCCATTTCAAAATAGCACGGAAATCACCAATACCACTGGCGGCCAATGTTTTGATTGGACCAGCAGAAATTGCGTTCACACGGATATTCTGTGGGCCAAGATCATTGGCGAGATATTTAACGGAAGCTTCTAAGGCGGCTTTTGCGACGCCCATGACGTTATAATGCGGCATGACTTGCTCAGCACCATAATAAGTCAAAGTTACGAGACTTCCACCGTCTTTCATCAAAGGGGCGGCGCGCTTTGCAACAGAAGTGAAAGAAAAAACAGAAATATCCATTGTTTTCAAGAAGTTATCACGAGATGTATCAACATACATGCCATCGAGTTCATTTTTATCAGAAAAGGCGATTGCATGAACAATAAAATCAATCTTACCCCATTTTTGTTCAATAATATCAAAAGCTTGGTCGATACTCGCTTCATCTGTGACATCACAAGGCAACATGATATCTGATCCAACACTTTCCGCGAGTGGCTTAACACGCTTTTCTAAGGCATCGCCTTGGTACGTAAACGCAAGCTCAGCGCCTGCTTCATGTGCAGCTTTTGAAATACCCCACGCGATAGAGCGATCATTGGCTACGCCCATTATTAAACCACGCTTCCCAGCAAGCCAATTTGATGTTTTTTCAGTCATTTTTAGTCACATTTCCTTCAATATAATCGTAAAAAGCATCTTACACTTTTCAAATTACCCACGTCTAGTCTCTTATTGTTACAATTCCTTACAGTCTTAATTCATCAAAAAAGGCTCTTTTACCCCTGATTTTGACGTTTTGTTAACCTATTTTTCATACAATAGGATGGAATGGGACGACAGTATTTAAGGGCAATTTAATGGGTATATCGGACAGCCGATTACAGAATATTATAAATACAGTAACGCACGACATAGGTTTTGCGTACCCTGGGCTATCCTTATATTTCATCACACACCATCATGGAAAACTGCGCGAATCTATATCCTTAGCGGAACATGAGATTATTTCTCATCCAGCAGGTAACGCCGCGCGGGCGATTGTGAAGAAGTTTTCAAACAGCGAACAATCATCGTTTTTAGGTCTGGCCATTCATAGTAAAAGTTCAATGATGGGACTTAGAAAAGAAGAGAATCTCCTTGGGTTATTTAATGTCAACAAATCGGATTTTGCAGATGAGAAAGAGGCACGTGCTTTGATCTACCAGCTTTCTTGGCATGCCATTGACCTGTATGACATCAGAACACAAAAGCAGTATCGAAATAAATTTAAATCAGGTCCGATGATTCCAAAACGTTCAGCCATGAATACGGCGAAAGCCAATTTACAGGCCGATGCGTTTGCTATTATTTTAGCCAAGCTAAAACATGAAGAAGATTTATTGCCGTATATTTCACAAAAACGGGCGCAAGATGCGCTTGGTTCCAAAAGTAATTACAAGCCAGAACAGTACCCATCTGTTATTGCCATGGAAGCCTGTAAAATTGCGATGGAAGAATTAGCCAACACGCCAACAAGCACAAATGATATCTTAGCGACAGCGCGCCAATTCTCAACGGATATTGGACATACGTTCGATGAAGAAAATATCAAGCAGTGGTGGAATTTTTCTATTCCTGCACAAGACATGGCATGGAGAGAATACAGCAAAGATCATATTTTAGGGGCGGCCATTCACACGAGTAATGACCCCTATGTGCGCTCAATTGGATATTTGGTTCAAGAAGTGACCGAAATTGAACCGATAAACTCTGACACTTTACATGAAAATTATAATACTTTTATTGACCAAGCTCTTTTGAGAAAACTTCACAACGAGATGGTCGAAAATATTTTTGAAGATGCTATTGCGCAAGGCTTAGAAGAAGCGAGCAGCCGTTCTTTCTTAAACGCGGCCAACCGCTTAAACGAATCCCTTACCGAAGGGAATATTATCGGTTGGTGTTCGAATGCCCTTCAAGATGCCGCGCATGCGTTTGAACGTGCGTTGTTAAATGGCGCACAACCAGAGCAAGCCGCGCGGATGCAATTTGAAGGTAATAAAAATGCACCACATTGGGATGCCTTGAAAAATTTAGGTAAAAAGATTGTCGATCAAAAACGTCAAGGTTTTGCCGTGACGATGGGACATATCGCAGAAATCTGTCATAATAATCCTGCCTTTGCACCCGTTTTAGATTCATTAAAGATTACAATGAACGATCCATCTTATGTTCAGAAATTAGAAGCGGCAAACGACTTTGCCATGACAAACATCCCTGCCCCAGTACAACCTGCACCGCAAGGACCAGCGCCAAACGCACCAGTGCCAAATGCACCCGCGCTTCATAACGCCCCAACATTTGGCGGCGGATCGAGTGGACATAGGCAAGCCGTCTATCATCGTCAAAGACAGGCGCAGCTTGAAAAAGAAAAAGCTGAAAGCACAACTGAAGAAACACAATAAAAAAACCGCCTTAATATTAAGAGCGGTTTTTCTAATTCTTATTTAAAAATCAAAAGCCTTAGCTGATAATTTTCCAACTACCATCTGGTTGTTCACAAGCTGTACCGTAAGCGGTTTCTTGTTGACCACCAACATAGATTGTTTGTTGATATTCACGGCAGTAGTT
>JALZUF010000111.1 GCA_023301785.1 Alphaproteobacteria bacterium
ACCTCTCCAGCTTTCTTTTTAATCTTCATTTTATTGGGTGTTATTACAGGTTTTTATAATATTTATAAAATAACTATGAATTTTGGCACTTCTGTCGGTTTTAAGGGGTTGAAAACAACTTCAAAAGACGCTAAACAAACATCAAATTATGACGACGATGATTAGATAAAGGAAGTAATCGTGGCCAATCCAATTCAGCAGTTCGAAATCACCCCTCTTATACCACTTCATATTGGTGGACTCGATATTTCTTACACTAATTCTGCCCTATGGATGACGATTGCCGTTGTTGTTTCAACGACACTTCTTTCATTGGCGATGCGTCGTCGCGCACTTGTTCCGGGTCGTATGCAAGCTTTTGCAGAAATGATCTATGAGTTTGTTGCCAGCATGATTCGTGAAAACATTGGCGTTAAAGGTCGTCAGTATTTCCCACTGATCTTCACACTCTTTATGATTGTGCTTTTAGGTAACATGCTTGGAATGTTGCCATATTCATTTACTTACACCTCACATATTATTGTGACGGCGGCCTTGGCCTTCTTCATTTTCTTTATTGTGATGATTATTGGCGTTTTCAAACATGGCTTTCATTTCTTTAGCCTATTCGTACCACCAGGCGTGCCGATGTGGTTGATGCCTTTGATTATCCCTATCGAAGTAATGTCTTTCATGATCCGTCCTGTGACATTGTCTGTGCGTTTATTCGCCAATATGATTGCTGGTCACATTATGCTCAAAGTTTTCGCAGGTTTCAGTGTCGGTATGTTTGCCGCAGGTGGCGGTCTAGTCTTCGCTGGTATTGGGCCAATGCTTTTCAATTCGGTCTTAATCGGATTTGAATTTTTAATTGCCTTTTTACAGGCTTACGTGTTTGCCATTCTTAGCTGTATTTATCTTAAAGATACCGTTGAAATTGGTCATTAGATTTGGTTAATTAATTTTAGTTTAAAAGAAAAGGAAAAAACTATGGAATTAGAAGCTGTTAAATTACTTGCAGGCGCAATCGCCCTACTACCACTTATCGGTGTTGGTATTGGTTTGGGTCTTATCTTTGCATCATACAACGAAGCTGTGGGGCGTAACCCAAATGCTGCTGAATTGCTTGATAAAAAGTACTTCCTTGCCTTCGCATTGACAGAAGCTTTGGCGATTTTCGCACTATTGATTTCACTTTACCTCGTATTCGTAGGCTAAGTTAGATTGATGCTTAAGTTCACTGCTATTGTTACAGGTACTTATTTAACCTTGCTTTCATCCGCTTCACTTGCGGCGGATGAGGTGTTGCATGATGGTTTACAACATACTGAAGTTGGCGATAAGCTAGCAGAAGGTATCCATGACGCCGAACATGCTCCAAAAGGTGGACTACCGCAATTTGATCCTGAATGGTTTGCATCACAGATTTTTTGGTTGGCGATTTGCTTTGCTATTCTTTACCTTATCTTTGCAAAGAAAACGTTGCCAGATATCTCAAGTGTAATTGAAAACCGTAAGAATCATATTCAATCTGATCTGGAGACAGCTGAAAAGTTGACTGCAGAAGCTGATGAAGTTCAAGACGCATACCAAGCCGGTTTAAACACCGCGCAAAACGATGCATCGGATGCCATTAAAGGTGTTGAGAATATATCAAAAGCAAAGACTGAAGATGCTTTAACGGCTTTCCGCACTAGATCTGATGAAACCATCGCAGAAGCTGAAGCCAACATAATTGCATCAAAAGAATCTGCCATGGATGACATGAATCAGGTTGCAGTTGATGCGGCGGCGGCGGCCGTTGAAAAAATTATCGGCGTAAAACCTGATAGTTCTAAAATTCAAACGATTGTTAAAAACATGAGCGGCGCAACAAAAACTGCCCGCAAAACAAAGGCGGCGTAATGTTAGATCTTCTTGCACATGACACTGGTATTTGGGTTGCAATATCATTTTTCGTTTTCTTGGCTGTTGCCTTTAAACTAGGCCGTAAATCAATCGTAAATGGTTTAGATTCACGCATCAATGAAGTGAAGAATGAAATTGAAACTGCTGAACGTCTTCGCGTTGAAGCACAAGAATTGCTCGCTCAATATCAGCGTAAACAACGCGATGCCGAAGCAGAAGCAAAAGACATCGTCTCTCAAGCGAAGAAACAAGCCGAACAAATGGCAAAGAATTCTGAAGTTGAGCTTGAAGAAACAATGACGCGCCGTGAAGCACAACTGACAGACCGTCTTAAACGTCTTGAAGAAAATGCCATTGCAGAAATTCAAAGCCATGCTGCAGATATTGCGGTTGCCGCGACGACTGAGATTATCACACAGACACTTGATGCAAAGACAAATGCCGAATTGAATGAAAAAACAATCTCAGCGTTACCTCAAAATTTGAATTAACATCTTTGCATAAACCCCTTACACTATGTGGGCATATGATAAGGGAACGTTATGTCACAGACACAATCATCAAAAACTATTGATATTCCACCACACATCATCATTGGTGATTTAGGGGTGCAGGCTAAAGATGCTTCTTACACTCTTGCGCAAACCCCAATCGATATCATTCATAAAACACTTGCCGACATTGCAGGCGCTCTGGTTGAGCAAAGCGATATTCTGATTGAGATCAATCAAAAAGATATCAAACACGCTAAAGTAAAAGAACTGAGCGATGCCCTCATTGATCGCCTCACACTCGATACCGATCGTATCAAAGCCATCGCAAACAGTGTTCTAACGATAATAGATCTTGATGATCCCGTAGGAACTATCTTAGAGACAACAACACGCCCTAACGGTTTACAAATTGATAAAGTCTCCGTTCCCATTGGCGTGCTTGGCATGATCTATGAGTCACGCCCTAATGTTACAATCGATGCCGCGGCGCTTTGTTTGAAATCACGTAACGCGGTGATATTACGTGGCGGCTCCGAAAGCTTCCATACGTCGCGTGCGCTTCACGCTCTTGTGCAAGACTGTTTAGAAATCAACAATATCCCACAGGCCGCGATCTCTATGTTGCCTTCAACAGATCGTGAACTTGTTGGCGCGATGCTCAAGGCACATGAGTATATAGATGTTATGATCCCGCGCGGTGGCAAAGGCTTAACAGGTAAAGTCATGGAAGAGGCACAGATGCCAGTTTTTGCCCATCTTGATGGCAACTGTCATATCTATGTTCACGAAAGTGCTAAGGCTGAACTTGCGCTTGATGTCATTAAAAACGCAAAACTTCGCCGTACAGGAATCTGTGGCGCGGTCGAATCTTTACTATTCGATGAGGCGCTTAATGATAAAATCGCCGCCGACATCATTGCAATGCTTGATAAAGAAGGCTGTGTTATCGTTGGTGACGACAAAGCACAAAAACTTAATGATGCCGTACAACCTGCAACACAAGATGATTGGTCAACCGAGTATCTTGATAAAAAAATTAGCATTAAATATGTTGAAAACGTTAATGCTGCGGTCACGCATATTAATAAATTTGGCTCACACCATACGGATTCAATTTTATCCGAAGACGATACCACCACGCATAAATTCCAAAACCAAGTGGATAGTGCGATTGTGATGCACAACACCTCAACTCAATTTGCCGATGGTGGTGAGTTCGGTTTTGGTGCAGAAATTGGTATCGGTACAGGCAAGCTTCATGCCCGCGGTCCTGTCGGCTTAAAACAACTCACAACATTTAAATATCTCGTCAAAGGATCTGGGCAAACACGCCCATAGCATTCGATGACGGATCTTATTCAAAAGCTAACGCCCCCTACTCTTAAAGACGCGCATCGCTGGCGCGGCCTTCGTATTGGCTTGTTCGGCGGATCATTTAACCCACCGCATGCTGGTCACGTTCACGTGGCACGCCTTGCGCGTGTGAAATTCGGCCTTGATTTCGTCTGGTGGATTGTCACCCCACAAAATCCATTAAAAGATAAAAAGCACACGCGTCCCTACGATGAACGTTTCGCCAATGTTGAACAAATGCTCGATGGTATGCCCAAGCAAATGCCAACCCATCTCGAGGCAGAGCTTGGTTCAACTTACACTTACGAGACCATTAGCGGCCTTAAAGACGTTTTTCCTCATACCAATTTCCTTTGGATTTGCGGTATGGACAACGCTTATATCTTTCACAAATGGGATCGATGGAGAGACATCGTCGACAC
>JALZUF010000112.1 GCA_023301785.1 Alphaproteobacteria bacterium
TTAGAAAAGAAACGCCGTTTACGTTCAGTCAATAAAACGACGAAGCGTTAGTGTTTTAAGATTCAAACTGCTCTTTTAAAATACGTTCTTCTAATTGATGATCTGAATCAAATAGTAATTTACACCCAGACTGCTCTGACTGTTTAATTTCAATTTTTTGGATATGGCGGACTTCTATTGAATCTGCGGTTGCACTAACGGGACGCTTTTCTGGATTAATTATTTCAATGGTGACTTTTGATTGTGAAGGCAAAAGCGCACCACGCCAGCGTCTTGGACGGAAGGCACTAATCGGTGTCAACGCTAAAACATTTGCGGAAAGCGGTAAGATAGGGCCGTGCGCTGATAAGTTATAAGCCGTACTTCCCGCTGGTGTTGATAATAAGATACCGTCACAAACAAGCTCTTTAATACGAAGCACGTCATCAATATAAATTTTAAGTTTCGCCGCTTGGCGCGTTTGTCTTAAAAGTGAAACTTCGTTATAAGCCATGGCTTGGTGTGTTTGACCATCGGTATCCGTTGCGCTCATTTCTAAAGGATAGATGTTCACTTCGTGTGCCTTTTTTAAATTTTCTATAAGGTCATCGGGTCTGTATGGGTTTAACAAAAAACCAACTGAACCGCAATTAAGGCCATAAACTGGTAAGTTTAAATCACGAACTTTGTGAAGATTTTCTAATAACGTTCCATCACCACCAATGGCAACTAACACGTCGGCATCATCAATAGGCACGTTACCGTATTGATCGCTAAGGTGTTCTAATGCTTCTTGTGCTTTTATTGTATCTGAAGCACGAAAAGAAATTTTAGGTGTTGATGTATTATTCATTTAATTAAGAGGCTTTCTTTTGAAAGTTTTCTGCCCAATCTTCGGGCGCATTTAAGAATTCTTCCAAAGAAGATATGGTCTCGTTATCAAAATAATTTTCTTTCTTAACAACATCCAGTACAGCCCACCAATTTGTTATGGCGTGGCAATCAATCGCCATTTCTTTGAGGTTCTCTTTACTTTGCGGATATATATCATACGAAAAGATAACAAATGAATTTTGAATAGTCATGCCAGCTTCGCGTAAGGCATCAACAAATATTTTTTGTGAAGTTCCTACAGTCATAAGATCTTCAATCAAAATAACATTTTTACTATCACCGCTTACATGCCCTTCTATTTGCGCCATACGGCCATGACCTTTTGGTTTTTTACGTACATAAAGCATCGGGGCGTTTAAACGTTCAGCCAGAAACGCGGCGTAAGGAATGCCCGCTGTCTCGCCGCCAGCAAGGTAGTCCATGCCTAATGGTTTAATTAAATCAGCAGCATATCCCATGATCTCAGAGCGCGTTTCGGGGAACGAGATAAGGCGGCGCATATCGCAATATGTTGGGCCAACTTTACCTGATGTATAAGTGAAGGGCTCTTTTGTATTAATTAAAATAGATTCTGAATCTAATAATAGTTTGGCTACTTTATGTGCAATTTCTTTATTCATAATTTCTCCTTTATATTATTGGCTAACCCATATTATACGGCCAAGCCATGCAATGTCTTTTTGTGATATTTTTCTATTTTCATGATCTGGGTTTAAAGATCTTATTTCAACACCAGTCGCACTTTGTTTTACAAGCTCTTTTGCCATCACTTCGCCGCCTTGGGTTTTCAGGACAATACGATCCCCTTTACGCAATTTCGATTTTGGTGCAATGACAAGCACATCGCCATCACGGTATAACGGCTCCATAGAATCGCCACTAATTTCTAGGGCATAACATTCGTCTTTTTCTTTAACGTTAAAGTCTGGGAAATGAACTTCATCCCAGCTGTCACCCTCAGGGTATCCGTCTTCATTAAAAAAGCCGTTCGCTCCAGCTTGCGCAAAGCCAATGACTGGGACTTTATAAGAAGATGTTTGGTTTTGTGGTGATAGATCTTCAACCAAAGAAATGAAGTCTGACATGGTTGCGCCCGTGGCGGTTAAAACACGCGACACACTTTCGGTTGAAGGCCAGCGTGGCTTTCCATCAGGGCCGAATCGTTTACTTTTGTTGAAAGATGTTGAATCTAACCCAGCTTGTTTAGCAAGGCCAGAAGGGCTGTATCCGAAAGTCAGTGCTAACCTATCTATGGCTTGCCAAATTTGTTCGTGTGTCAGCATGGATTACCCTTTTCTATATTTAATTAAATATAGGATTAAACTCCCATTACCGTAAAGCAATAATTACAAAAACACTCTAAAATAGGAAAATAATCATAAATAACCCTTGACAATAAGAATATAATCCTGTTTATTAGTGAACAATAAGTGAACAAATGTATCTAGAGGAAATGATGTGATGAAGAATGAAGATAAAGCCCGAAACGATTCTGGATTAAGTAATGCCGTTTTATTCGATAATGCGGAAGAGGCTTGGTTCTGGTTTGTGTTGGCGCAGCAGGCCAAGCTAGATGGTGCACGCTTCACTGCGGGGCTTTCTTTGACACCGCGACCCTGCGAGCCATCTGATATTTTTAAAGTTCTAAATAATCTATATCGCAACAGATTATTACTTTGGGATCATATGCTGGTTCTTCGCCATTATGGTCGCCGGCAAATGGCACCAGATGCAAGACGTCCAAAAGAGGTTCGTGCTCATACACTATGGCATGAAGCTATGAATCGTTTAGAGCCTATCTTAGTGCGTAAAAATATTATGCATGCCGCGCCAAGTTTTTTTGAAAATAGAATTTAAAGATGAAGCAGCTCACGTTTAAAAGTGATGAAGTCAATAACCATCAAAAAGCATGGGTTATCTTTTCTGGTGATACAGATATCCGTTGGTTGAAAATATTCAAACCTGGTTTTCGACATTGCTTTATTCTTTTAAATGACGGAGTGCGTTGGATGAGTATTGATCCATTGTCACCTTATACTGATATTGAGATACATCATCATATTGACGCGCAATTTCCGTTGTCGGAATGGTTGGAATCTAAGGGTTATCAGGCATCACAGGCGTCTATAAATAAAAAACATAAAAGGCCTGCACCATGGATGTTTTGTACGTGTGTCGAGGCCATAAAAAGAATTTTAGGCATTCATAATATTTTTATCATGACCCCTTGGCAGTTACACCAATACTTAAACAAAAATAATTCTAAAATCTAAAAGGAGATTTAAATGGGAAGCATTAGTAAAAAACCAAAAGCCCCGACTATTCAATATATTACCAACCCTGTGCAAACTGTGGTAGCCGAGCCGACCACAACAGTCGTATCCGAACCAGGAAATCTGGAAGTCAATGCCAGTGAAGCAAGGACAGAAAGTTTGCTTAGGCGTTCCAGAGGGCGTTTTGGAACAATCGCAACAAGTTTTCGCGGGTTCTTTAACACGGCGAATAACGATCAACAACGCAAAACATTACTAGGTGAGTAAAAAAGGAAATAGAATGAATAATTCAGAAGATAACTTAGAAAAAATTGAGAAGATCAAGAACCGCTATAGTGATGCTTTATCTTTGAGACAGAACTGGGAAAGCCACTGGGATGATTGCTACGAATATACGCTTCCACAACGAAGCGATACAAACAGTTTCGGTTTAAATGGTGGGCAAAGAACACAGAGTTTATATGACGCAACAGCGATGGATGCCGTTGATCAATTAGCAGCGAGCTTGTTGGGATATTTAACGCCGCCATGGACACAGTGGTTTGGTTTGCGTCCTGGTGTTGATTTAACGTTAAGCGAAGCTGAAGCTTTAGCGCCAGTTCTAGAAGACATAGCGAAGAAAATTCAAATGCACTTTGATCGTTCTAATTTTAGTGTGGAGATCCACCAATGTTTCTTAGATTTGGTTGTTGGTGGCACGGCATCTTTATGTTTTGAAGAGTCCTCTGTAGGTGAATATTCAGCTTTTAAATTCTCCGCGATACCGATTAAAGATATTGCCTTGGAAGAGGGGCGTAACGGCACATTAGACGGATCATTTAGAAAGTTAGAGTTAACCTTAAATCAACTTATTCAAAAATTTCCTAATGCGGAATTACCCTCTAAGGTTCTTAGTGAAGGTCGTGATAACCCTAAAAATAAATTTACTATCCTTGAAAATATTTCTTCAGAAGTTACGGGGTATAAATACACGGCTATTTTACAGGATAATGCTCAGGATATTGTATTAAGTGAAGGAAGTTTTAATGAATCGCCTATTACATCATTCCGATGGATGAAATCACCGGGAGAGATTTATGGGCGCTCGCCTGTGATGAAGGCCTTGCCTGATATTAAAACGGCAAACAAAGTGGTTGAACTGATCCTGAAGAACGCCTCTATTGCGGTGACAGGTATTTGGCAGGCCGATGATGATGGTGTCCTTAACCCTGCTAATATTGAACTTGTACCGGGTGCCATTATTCCTAAGGCCGTTGGTTCGCAAGGGCTTAAACCCCTAGAGATGCCTGGACGCTTTGACGTTTCTGAATTGGTACTTGGTGATTTGCGTGCCCGTATCCGTCATGCCTTATTATCCGATAAGCTTGGTCCAATCGCAGGCAAGAAAATGACAGCTACAGAAGTGATGGAACGATCATCCGAAATGGCTCTGTTGTTGGGGGCGACGTATGGACGTCTTCAATCAGAACTTCTTAACCCGCTTATTATGCGTGCATTTTCTATTCTGAAAAGACGCGGCGAGATACCTGATATTGTCCTTGATGGCCGTTATGTAACTATTGATTATCGTTCACCGTTGGCGCGTATTCAGGGGCAAGGGCATGTGAACAATGTTCTGACATGGTTAAATGCTGTTGGCAATTTGGGCGGTGATGCGGGAGCGTCTGTGAATACCCCAAAAACCGTACAGTTTTTAGCAGAATCATTGGGGGTTCCAAGCGATCTTATAAAGCGAGATGTTGATATTGCGCTTACCCTTCCTAATGTTGAAGGAGCGTAAATGTTTTTTAAACGTAAACAACATATAGACTGCTTAAAATCCTGTTTGTTTCAAAAATCTGATCAAGATTATATTCGGAAATCTTTTGCCCGCTTGTTCTCTTCAGAAGAAGGCGAGCGCGTTTTATCCTATTTAAAATTTATTACATATCACAGAAGTTTCGGCGCAGAGATTTCCAATGAACAGTTACGATTTATGGAAGGGCAACGTTCGCTCATCAACCATATAGAACGGCTCATAGACCAAGGCCGTAAAAATTAAACCAATTTAAATTAATTCATAACAAGGAGATTAAAATATGAATGACACGTTACTCGATAATGAAATACCAAAGAAATTTAAAAACCCAGAAACTGGTGAAGTGAATGTGACTGCTATGGCAAAGTCCTATAAGGCCTTAGAGCATAAAATGTCGCAAGCACCGACATTGCCCAAAAGCCATAGTGAGTATTGTATTGATTGCACGCACGGTGTGTTTGATCCTGATGAAGACTTGAACCGCAGAATGTTTGAAAAAGGCTTCACGAACGACCAAGTTCAATTTGTTTATGATATTGCTGCTGAAAAAATGGTGCCAATGGTTGTTGAAATGGCTGGAGATTTTCAGGCTGATCGTGAAGTTGAGAAACTTATCGAACATTTTGGCGGTGTTGATAAATGGAAAGAAATCTCCAGACAGCTTCTTGCCTTTGGTCAAAAGAACTTACCAGCAGACGCATTAGATTCTCTTTCTAGTTCTTTTGAGGGTGTTTTGGCACTGCATAATATGATGAATAATGAAGAGCCTAAAATCTCAAACGGCGGAGGGGCAATGAGAAGTGATGGTACGATGGAACTTCAATCTATGATGAAAGATCCAAAGTATTGGCGTGACAAAGATCCCTCTTTTGTTGCGAAGGTAACAGAAGGCTTTCAACGTATGTACGGTAAATAAAGAAGCGTTAAATTTGAGAGTTTACAAACTCTTGAGCCACGTAATCATTTAAAACATGATTAAACTGACGGTCAATATTTTGAGTAAGGGGCGCGAATTCGATGACAAATCGTTCGCGTCCTTTTCGTAAGATACGACCACTATGGAGAACATCAATGACACGATCAGCTAATTTAAAGCGTAATGTCACTGTTTTGACTTCGTTTACACCAAATGTACGGTCATCACCGGTTAGTAAGACGCCGCCTTTACTCCAATTTTGGATAGGGAATGACACACCATCAATGACACCAATACAGTTATCAGCTTCACGACGCGTGTGTTCTCTGCGTGCATCCTGATCGTCATTGCTTGTGCGGTTTTTAAGTGATTGTAGTATATTTGAAAACATAAAATGAAACTCCCTAAACTAAATACTATAGACATAAGTATAAAAATACAAATTTATTTATAAAATAATACAAATAAAGCTTGA
>JALZUF010000113.1 GCA_023301785.1 Alphaproteobacteria bacterium
TAAGAGGACGACGATCACTTGAGAATGTTCTGTACAAATCTTTATCCGTATTGTGAATGGTGTTTCCACCTTCAACGATTGTCGCTTTTAGGAACACAACCAATTCAGTTTTCTTAACAGAGTCAATTTGATTACGGAACGCCGCACCAATAACTGGCATCTCACCTAATACAGGAACAGAATTTCTTGTTGTCTGAACCTTATCTTGTATCAGACCACCCAAAACAACAGCCTGACCATCATCAATCTGAATAACAGAATCAAATTCTTGTACATTCACATTTGGTACACGTGATGGTGCCGCCAATGGAATTGCTGGGTTTGGATCATTCGTGAAACTTGTAATCGATGTGATTGTCGGACGAATAGCCATTGCAACACGTCTTAGCTCAAGATCAATCGCAGGTTGAACATTAATCAACACACCTTCTGGAACAGTCTTCGCGTCAGTATCAATAGAAACAACGGCATCACCATCATCGTTAATGGCCGCATCAGCATCAATCTCAAAGTACACAACATTCTGTGCAACGTTTAAGGCCGCAGACTGGTTATTAAGAACTGTCAAACGTGGACTAGCCAATGCCTGAACAGTACCGAATCTTGCCATCGCATCAACCGCACCTTGGAAACCACCGCGAGAGAAAACACCAAACGCATTCGGCGTAGAGGCATCTGCATCTGGAAGAACAGCACGAACCAGGCCGCCTGTCGCACCAAAGTTATTACCAAACCCTAAGTTTGCAGCACCGCCTAGAAGATCAACATTTAAGAATCTCCAATCAATACCCGATGAGTATTCATCATTAAGAGTAACTTCTAAAACTTTAGCTTCAATCAAAACTTGTGATGTCGCAGATTTCTTAATCTCATGTAAGTATTCACCTACACGTTTGTGTAAACGCTCAGGAGCAAAAACAGAAATAACACCGGCTTGTCTATTTAAAGAAAATCTTGCTTCGTATGGATCATCTTTAGAAGAACGACGTTTGTCATCTTCCTCATCTAAAGCAGAAACATTTAACACAGCCTCAGGTGCCTGAACCTGAACATTTGGTCCTGCGTCAGAAATGTTACCATTTTCATCCATGATAATAGGTTCAACTGGTGCAGGGTTACGTTCAGCAACAGTAACTTGTGGGTCACGTGTTGTCGTTAAACGATTAGAATCACGGTTAGCAGACACTATTTGTGTTAGGTTTGTTTCAAGCTCAGCCCAAAAATCTAAAACACTTTCGTTTTCGGCACTAAATTTAGAACCTGTATCCGAACCCTCGCCCTCAATAACAGAAATATCATTTGAGATAGAGCTACTATTTGTACGTGTAAGCGCTAGGTAATTAATTTTGTAAATTTCGTGGTATGGCGTATCCAATTCAACACGCAACATATTGTCATCAAATTTATAACGAAGACCTGAGATATCTGCGATACGATCAATCACCATGTCTAATGGTCTGTTACGTGCTGTAAAGATAATTGAGCCACGAATACGTGGGTCGATCTCTGCATCATAACCAGCTTGTTGTGTTATTTCGTACAACACATCTCTTAATGGGATTGTTTGGTTTACAGAAACTGAAACCAAAGGCATTGCTTTGTAGTTACTATCTGGCTGCGCAACATACGGCTTAAAATCAGGAATTTTATTTTTCGCAGAAGAATCTTCAATTGCAACTTCTCTTTGCGCTAACGCGTCACGATAATCTTGCGGCTCAAACCCATTTTCACGGTCATGTTTCGCGTAATTTTGGGATAACTCACATGATGATAAGACTGGCATCGCCAATATCGACAAACCTGCAAGTAAGAGAATTTTATTAGAAGACTTTAATTTAACCATCGCCGTTTTTTCCGAGCTGTTTAATTTAATATAAAAATAAAATCATGCATTGCACATAATTTTTACGAATCTAGTGTTAAAGATAACGGATTTATACACATAACGCTAGCCTTACCTCATATTCTAATCAGATATCGACAACAAAGATGTGTCCATGTTACGTAAACTATCACCTTGGACATGCATTTTCGCATCGCGCAATTTAACTTTCATATCACTGGATTTATCCGCCTGATTAATAACAGAAGCTTCATCGATATACCCATCAACGAAAAGCTTTAATAATGACTGGTCGAATGTTTGCATGCCCATCGGGTTGTTCTGCTCCATAACATCTGTAATTTTTTCATATTGACCCTTAACGATCAATTCACGAACCAACGCTTCATTCAGCATGACTTCCAACGCAGGCACTAAGCCCCCCTTGTTTGACTGTAATAAGCGCTGAGAAATAATTGCTTTTAAGTTCATAGACAAGTTCATACGCACTTGGCTTTGCTGGTCTTCAGGGAAGAAATTCACAATACGCTCAATCGCTTGATAAGCGTTGCTTGTGTGTAATGTCGCAAGGCACAAATGCCCTGTTTCTGCGATCATCAATGCTTGTTCCATCACCTCACGGTCACGAATCTCACCAATCAGAATAACATCAGGGCGTTGACGTAAAGAATTCTTCAACGCCACCGCATAGCTTTCTGTATCAACACCAACTTCCCGCTGGGTAATAACGCTTTCTTTATGCTCATGATAATATTCAATCGGGTCTTCAATCGTCAAGATATGGCCAGAAGAACGTTGATTACGATAATCAATCATCGACGCCAACGTGGTTGATTTACCAGAACCTGTCATTCCCGTTAGCAGAATAAGCCCCCGCTTTTCCATCGCTAACTTTTCCAAAACCGGTGGCAATTTCAGCTCACGAATAGCTGGGATTTTAGAAATAATACGGCGGATCACAAGACCAGGATTTTGGCGTTGCTTGAAAACATTAATACGATAACGACCATGCTCGCCCATATCTAAAGATGTATTTAAATCCCACGACAATTCAAAGTCACGACGTTGCTTCGTTGTTAGAATACTATTGATTATCTCTTGGATATTTTCCGCATCCAATGGCGAGTCATCAAGCGGGAACAAATTATCATCAACACGAATGGTCGGCACACGCCCAACGGACAAATACAAGTCACTCGCATTCGCGTCATTCATTTTAGTGAGATACGTAAAGGCAATCGGTTCGGTCAAAATGAGTAACCCCCGTCATCCTCTTTTGTCTCTTTTTGCATCTTCGCCATTTCTTGTGCGGCTTTTTTGGAAATCTTTGTATCCCCTGCATTACTACCTTCGTCATCGGTGTGCTCTTCTCCAAAGCCCTCTTCACCAACACGCACCAACGCAGTACGCGCTTC
>JALZUF010000114.1 GCA_023301785.1 Alphaproteobacteria bacterium
TCAATCCAACGCTCTGCATCACGGCGCGAACAAATTCCCGCTCTCGCGATAACTTTCGCTATGCGCTCACCTTTTACAACATCTTTTGCTGGCGATTGATTAGGCTCTTTACTCGACTTATCGTTTTCCATTATTGTCCCCTTATGACTTTAGAAGATGACAATACATATATGAGCCTTGCAATGGAAGAGGCACGTTCCGCCATGGCTCGTAATGAGGTTCCTATCGGCGCTCTATTGGTTCATAAAGAGACTGGTCAGATTGCTGCGGTTTCAGGCAACAATACTATTAGGAACTCCGACCCAACGGCTCATGCCGAAATTAACGTTATTCGTGAAGTTTGTCGTGCAACAGGCAGCCAACGCATTCCCGATTATCACCTATATGTTACATTAGAGCCGTGTACAATGTGCGCCGCAGCCATCGCTTTCGCTAGAATTCCTAAACTGGTTTTTGCCGGTAGTGATGAAAAAGGTGGAGGTGTTCTCCATGGTGCCAAATTTTTTGACCAGCCTACGTGTCATCATAAAATTGATATTCAACATGGCATTCAAAATCAAGAAGCGGCACAAATACTCAAAGATTTCTTCAAATCAAAAAGAAAAACTTAAGCGGCTTTTTCTTTTTTTGCCGCAATCGCACGCCAACCAATATCACGACGACAAAAACCTTCTGGCCACTCGATTTTATCGACACCCTTATAGGCATTCAGCTGTGCTTCTGAAACCGTAGAAGCTATGCCGACAACATTCAGAACACGTCCGCCAGTATTGATAAGTTTATTATCATCATCAAGCTTAGTACCCGCGTGAAATAAAAATGTATCTTCCATTTTTTCTAAATTTTGAGTGCCGCTAATGACAGTATTTTTTTCATAAGCTTCAGGATATCCGTTTGCCGCCATCACAACACAGAGCGCAACGTCATCTTTAAATTTCACTTCATTTTTGTAATCGTTTAAATTTCCCTGATCTGTCGCAAGAAGAAGGTCAACAAAGTCTGACTCCAAGCGCGGCATAATTGCTTGTGTTTCTGGATCACCAAAACGAATATTATATTCAATGAGTTTGGGATTTCCGTTCACAATCATAATGCCCGCAAACAATATGCCTTGAAATGGCATGCCATCTTGCTTCATACCCTGAACAGTCGGCTCAATAATATCTTTTATAATCTTCGCCTCAAGATCATCCGTAATACAATGTGCTGGGCTGTAAGCGCCCATACCCCCTGTGTTTAGGCCTGTATCACCATCCCCAACGCGCTTATGGTCTTGTGCGGATGCCAAAGCGAGATAATTTTCCCCGTCTGCTAAGGCAAAGTAACTAAGCTCTTCGCCTTCCATAAATTCCTCAACAACAACTTCTGTTCCTGCATCACCAAACGCAGAACCAGACATCATTTCTTTTAAACTCTGTATGGCCTCCTCAGTTGTCTCAGGAATAATCACACCTTTACCAGCGGCCAATCCATCCGTTTTAATGACGATACGACTTTCTTGTTTTTGAATATATTCAATCGCATTATCAACATCTGTAAAGCGCTCATACGCCGCCGTTGGGATATTATGGCGTTTACAAAAATCTTTCATAAAGCCTTTGGATCCTTCCATTTGCGCCGCTTCTTTACTTGGGCCAAACACAGAAATATTTTCTTCTCGTAATGCCGACGCTAAACCATTTACCAGCGGATCTTCAGGGCCAACAATAACAAATTCAATATTATTATTTTTAACAAATTTCAAAATTTCATCGGTATCATTCACACCAATATTAACGCACTCAGCAACTTCAGATATGCCCGCATTGCCTGGGGCACAGTATAGTTTATCGCATTTATTCGACTGTACGATTTTCCAAGCCATGGCGTGCTCACGTCCGCCTGATCCTATGAGTAAAATATTCATGTTATTTTCCACTAATTAGTTTTTAATATTATTCATCTAGCATAACAAGCGAGGCATTGCCACCTGCGGCTGTTGTATCCGTGCTAATTAATTTTTCATTTGCAAATGCATGTAAGTATTGCGGTCCACCCGCTTTAGGCCCTGTACCTGAAAGTCCGCGTCCTCCAAAAGGTTGTACGCCGACAACCGCGCCTGTAGTACCTCGATTCACGTAAATATTACCGCAGTCAATATTATCAGTCAGTAATTTAATAAAGCTTTCGATACGGCTATGAACTGCAAAAGTTAGTCCATATTTCAATTCGTTAATCTCTGATATCAGGTCTCGAATATTTTCTGCTTTATAAGAAATAACGTGTAACACGGGTCCAAAAATCTCTTCTTTTAACAAACTAATATCTTCAATTTTATAAGCTACAGGGGCAATATAATGACCAATTTTACTTAAGGAAGCATCCAGTGGAGTTTGCGCAATTTTCTCTCCATAGCCTGCCAAGCCTGTGACATGATGTGTAATATTTTGATACGCTTCCTCATCGATAAGAGGGCCAATATCCGTTGAGACATTCATTGGATCCTCTATTTGAAGCTCTTGCATTGCGCCTTGCAACATAATAACCGTTTTATCATAAACATCTTCTTGAACAAATAAGACACGCGCCGCTGAGCAACGTTGCCCAGCAGATCCGAATGCGCTTTTCACAACATCGTCAATCACTTGTTCTGTCAGCGCAGATGAATCAACAATAAACGCGTTTTGCCCACCCGTTTCAGCAATTAGTTTCGTAATAGGCCCCTCTTTATTTGCAAGAGTTCTATTGATTGATTTAGCCGCATTTGTTGAGCCTGTAAAAGTGACGCCCTGTACATCAGCTTGTTCAATAAGGGATGCTCCAAATTCTCCATCGCCCAATAATAAGCTATAGGCCTCTGC
>JALZUF010000115.1 GCA_023301785.1 Alphaproteobacteria bacterium
ATGATTGCGATTATATTTGATAGGTCGCCATTTTCTATGCGTATGGTTGCCTTAGCCGCGTTGCTTGTGCTGGCATTTTCACCTGAAAGCTTAACGAGTGTCAGTTTTCAAATGTCATTTGCAGCAGTCGTATCGCTTATTTATTTTTATGATTTAATAAGGCCTTATTGGCGAAGCGTTCACTCAAAGGCAGGAATCTTAAGAAAAGCGGCGCTTTATTTTACAGGCGTGTCTCTAACGACTGTTGTGGCGGGAACAGCCACGGGATTATTCTCCCTTTACCATTTCCAAAATTATGCAGTGTATGGCGTTATTGCAAATTTGGTTGCTGTGCCGTTAATGGGTTTTCTCATTATGCCCTTTATTGTGTTGAGTTACTTACTGATGCTATTTGGGTTAGAAGCCACAGCCCTCAGCCTTATTGAATGGGCAGTTGGCTGGGTATTGGCCACAGCGTATTGGGTGAGCAATATGGAAGGTGCCTCATGGCATATTGCACAATTTCCTCATTGGATCTTTATCGCCATGGTGTGTTGCCTATGGTTTTGGGTGGTATGGATAGGGTCATTCAAACGCATCGTTGTACCAATATTTATTGTGCTTATATTTCTGATTAGCATTTATAAACAAGCAGATATCTTAGTTTCTTTAAAAGTTGATGTCATTGCGATGCGCGATATAAACGGTTCATATCGATATTCTACTATCAAAAATGCACGTTATAGCAGTGATCAATGGCAACGCTTAAACGGGCAAGCGAATGAGAAAAAATTGAAGTGGCCAAAAGAAGGTAGCGCACATGATTTCCCTATGATGTGTGATTATTATGGATGCCGTGGAGAGGTTGAAAATCATAAGCTTGCTATATCTTTTAACGATCGCGGGTGGAAAGAAGATTGTGCGTGGGCGGATATTTTAATTTCACAAGTTCCTGTGAATGATAGACAGTGCCGCGCAGAAACAATTATCGATTTCTTTGATGTGTGGCGAAACGGGCCTTATGCACTTTGGTTTTCAGAAGATCACATCAAAATTAAAACTGTTGAGGGCATACGCGGCAAACGATTATGGACACAAACTGCTGCCAATCAAAAATAATTTTTAATGATATGTTCTAATTAAGCTAGCGAGCTTGCCCTGAATTTGAACTTGTTCTGGGCTATAGATTTGATCACAATAATCATCATTTTCAGGGACGAGGATAACTTTACCATCGGCGCGCTTCAGACGCTTCAAAGTCACTTCTTCACCATCAACAAGCGCAACTACGATATCGCCATCGTTTGCTTGATTGGCTTTTTTAATAATCACTGTATCGCCATCGTTAATCCCAGCTTTGATCATAGAGTCGCCATCGACTTCAAGAGCGTAGTGATCGCCTGAACCAATCATAGACGGGGGGATATCAACAGAGCCGTTTTCATCACGGATAGCTTCAATAGGAGACCCAGCAGAAATACGCCCATAAAGAGGAATAGATTCCATTGCCGAAATTGTTGCCGCAGATGGCGTCACATTTGCCGAACCACTATCCGCTGTGTAACCATCAGGTAATTTTTTAACCTCTAAGGCGCGCGCACGATTTGGGAGGCGTTCTAAATAACCGCGCTCAACCAATGCCGTAATAAGACGGTGAATGCCTGATTTAGATTTCAATCCCAATGCAATACGCATTTCATCGAAAGAGGGGGCAATCTCACCCTCTTGCATACGGTCATGGATAAGCAGTAAGAGCTCGCGCTGTTTTTTAGTTAGCATAGGTTTTCCTTCATTTTAAATGTCGTCATACGCACAAGTGTGAGGACAGAATAGAGAATCAATTAAATTGTTCACCTATAGTTCTACTTTAGTTCTCACTTTGTGTCAATAAAGTTTTTACAGCCATAGCTATATCATCTTGACGCATCAGGCTTTCGCCAACCAAAAATGCACCATAGCCAGCGGCTTTGAAGGTTTTAATATGGTCATGCTCGTAGATGCCACTTTCTGCAACTTTTACAATATCGCTAGGCATTTGAGTGGCTAGATCTAGCCCCGTTTGAAGGCTGACCTCTAATGTTTTAAGATTACGATTATTAACGCCAACCATTTCAGGATTAAATTTTAAAGCACGTTCCAGCTCTTCCTCATTATGCACTTCAACCAACACATCCATACCGAGGGATTTTGAAAGATCATAAAGACTGCTGGCTTGATGGTCAGTAAGGCAGGCCATAATAAGCAAAATACAATCTGCGCCTAACATACGTGATTCATAGATTTGATATTCATCAATCATGAAATCTTTACGAAGCATCGGCAGGTTTACGGCCTGACGAATGGCTTTGAAATAATCATCGTGACCTTGAAAATAAGGCTCGTCGGTTAGAACAGACAGACAGGTTGCACCACTGGTTTCATATATCTGAGCAATATTAACAGGGTCAAAGTCCGCGCGGATGACGCCTTTACTGGGTGACGCTTTTTTGACTTCGGCAATAAGGGCATTTTCTTTAGCTTTAATATTACTTATAAAAGAGCGTGTTAAATCTTGTTCTTCAAGTAATGCTTTAATTTTTTCTAAAGGCATTTGGTGCATTTTAGCATCAACGTGAACGCGCTTGTCGGCACAAATTTTTGTTAAAACGTCACTCATGCTGATTGCTCTTTCGTAAAGGCGGCATAGTTATTCAGCGTATTTAACGCCGCACCATTATCCAAAACCGCTGAAGCCAACTGAATGCCCGTTTCTATTGTTTCCGCTTTGCCGTGTACTAAAAGCACAGCGGCCGCATTTAATAGCACAATGTCACGATAGGCATTTTTATCACCTGATAATATGCCCTTTAACGCCGCCGCATTTTGCGTTGCATCACCGCCTTCAATTTCAGAAAGAGGTGAACGTTGTACACCATAATCTTCCGGCGCGATTGTCTTTAATGTAATTTTGCCGTTATCTAAAATTGCAACGTCCGTCTTATCGCTGATGGTGATTTCATCAAGACCATCATGACCATGAACAATCCATGCGCGTTTTGTGCCTAAATTACTTAAGACCTGCGCCATAGGCTCAAGCCATTTTTTATCATAAACACCGATCAATTGGAATTGAGTCCCAGCAGGGTTCGCGAGGGGGCCTAACAAGTTGAAAATTGTGCGGCGGCCAAGCTTTTTACGAACAGGCATCACGTGCTTCATCGCTTTATGGTGATGGGGCGCCATAAGGAAGCAAAAATTAAATTTTTCTAGTGCTTGTTCTAAATGCTGGTGCGAGACTTCCAGATTTACGCCAAGCGCTTCAAGGACATCCGCCGCGCCAGACTTAGAACTAGCCGCACGATTTCCATGCTTTGCAACAGGGACATCACACGCGGCGCACACAAGCGCAACAGCCGTAGAAATATTATACGTTCCAACACCATCGCCGCCCGTACCACAGCAATCAATCGCGCCTTGTGGTGCTTTGATTGTTGCCGCCATTTCACGCATAACAAGCGCAGCGCCCGTAATTTCACTGACGGCTTCACCGCGCGTCGCAAGTGTTACGAGAAGCGTTTCAATCTGATCGTCCGTTGCATCACCATTCATGATGACACGCATAACATCTTGCATTTCTTCTGCTGTTAAAACAGTGCCTTGCATGATGTTGTTTAGGTGTGTTGTGAGAGAGGTCATTTGATCTTTAGATGATGTTTAAAAAGTTTTGAATAAGATCATGACCATGATTTGTGGCGATGCTTTCTGGGTGAAACTGCACGCCATGGATAGGCTTTTCTTTATGCTTAATGCCCATAATCACACCATCTTCTGTTTCGGCGGTGACCTCTAAACAATCAGGAACGGACGCGGGATCAATCGTTAGAGAATGATAGCGGGTAGCTTCGAAAGGAGTTGGCAAACCTTTGAACACGCTTTTCTCCTTGTGATGCATCATTGATGTTTTACCATGCATCGGGGCAACACGAACAATATCACCGCCAAACACCTGACCGATAGCCTGATGGCCTAAACACACACCAAATAAAGGAAGATCTTTTTCGGCACCCTGTTTTATAAGATCAAGGCAGATGCCTGCATTATCTGGATCACTGGGCCCAGGGGAGATGACAATAGCTTTTGGCTTTAAATCAAACACAGCCTCCGTCGTAATTTTATCATTACGGTGCACAACAGTTTCCGTCCCTAAATCGCCAAAATATTGGACGAGGTTATAAGTGAAGCTGTCATAGTTATCAATTAGTATAATCATGGTTATATTTATACGTGGTTATGGACGCAAAGCAAGTCTATTGCTAGGCTATTAAGATCATGATTCAACCGCCTTTAAACCGCAAAAGCCATAAAAAGAATAAGCAACGAAAAGACTTTAAAAGCTATTTAAAGTTTTTACTGGTTGCTTTGGCATTTTTGGCATTTTTTGAGTTTGTTGTTTTCAAAGGCGAGCGCCCTTACGTCCAGAAATATAAAAATGATTACAAGGCCGAACAATTAGCCAAACAGCAAGCTTTAGAAGAAGCCTTGCCACCCGAAGTCGTTTTTCCAGAGGATGGAGAAGACTATTTTGAATCTCCAGCCGAAATTGAGCCTGAATTTATTTTAAAGGATGAGCAATCTTTACTACCTGAAAAGAAAATTAAATTCACAAAATTAAGAGATCAGCCAAAAGAGGTTACACCTAAAAAAGTTAAGCCACCTGTTCGCAATACACGTAAAGGGGATCGCCCGAAAATTGTGATCGTGATTGATGATGTGGGCATGAATATCAAACAGAGCAGGGCGGCAATTAATCTACCCGCAGAAGTTACATTAGCGATGCTACCCTATGCAGAAAATGTGCGTAGCATGGCGAAAAAAGCACGCAAAAAAGGGCACGAGCTTATTATCCATACGCCAATGGAAGCCATGAATAAGGATGTTCCTTTAGGCGGTTTAGCCCTTCGGAGCGAAATGGATAAGGCGGCCTTTCAAGCAGAGTTCACGAAAATTGCCAATAGCTTTGAGGGTTATACAGGCATCAATAACCACATGGGCAGTCGCTTGACGCAGGATAAACGCGTCATGGGCATGGTTATGAGCGAGCTTAAGAAGCGTAAATTATATTTTCTAGATTCACGCACAATATCCACTTCAATAGCGGCGGAAACGGCAAGCCTCTATGGTGTGCCCAATATTACACGTGACGTATTTTTAGATCATGAGGACACACCTGAATTTGTGAACTCTGCGCTTAAGAAAACCGAAAATTTTGCACGTAAATATGGGTCTGCCATTGCGATTGGTCACCCTAAAGCTAATACCATGGCCGCGCTTCGCCAATGGATTCCGACCTTAGAGGCCAAAGGTTTTGAGCTTGTAACTTTGGGTCATTTAATCTCACCCAACATTAAAACATCAAAACTACAAAGTAGTGCGCCAAAGCCAGCTTTAAAACCCAAAGCAATCACTCCCAATAATATTAGCCCAAGTGCTGGTAGTAGTGACAGCCAATTACCTGCCTACAGTGAGCTAAGCGTTGAAGAAGAGCGGGTTATTATCAAGCCTATAGAATTACAACAAGAAGAAACTGGTACTTTTGTAATACGTGAGCCACATAAGACAATCTTGATGGAACGTGGCATGCCTATCATTTCTTATCCCGTTAACGAATAAATTTATTGACATAATTTAAAGCCTTCGTTATTTACCTGCATTCAATCTTTTTACGGATAAATAGTGCAACAAATAACGACTAAAAATCATCCAAAACGTATGCTCGTAAATCGAGTACACGACAGTGAAATAACCGCTATCGCCGCAAAGGTAAGAACCCTTATTGTGCGCCCCGATGTGGATTCCATTGCATTACTTCGGACACAAGTATCTCAGGATTTTATTCGTCGTGATTTCGGAGGGGATACAGACCCTTTTACAGCGCGTTTACAAATCAATGGTGCCGGCAACTCCAGAAGACTTCAATTTGGAAGCTTTAATAGTTCTTCTTTAAAAGATATTGAAAGAGAATATGGGCCAGATTTTAGGGTTCAAGCCGAATTCTTAGAGAATTACTGTTCCTCATTTTTTAATATAACCTCTTCTGATAAGGGTAATCGAATCCCTCATATTGACGGCACTTATCCTTATGAAGGCGCATTCCCATCATCTGAATCCCCATTTGAATTATTAGAATCTGGTACGAACATCACGATGGCAGTTAAGGGCGGTGGTATTGTTACAATAGATTCCGATCCATCAGAATTTGAAGAAGAAGTTAGTGCGGCTGGTATATTAACCAAATCTTGGGTTGCAAAAGAAGGCGTATGTTATAAAGATAGGTCTTACGCTGCACCAAATGCCGCCATAGTCATTACAAAGTCTAAAGGGTGGAGTACAAATCATTTCCCAATTCCTCACCATTCTCCACACAGGCAAGACGATGGTAACCCGCAAGAGCGTGTTGTTGGCGTTGGTTTTTCTTTAGCTTCAATATAAGTAAGATTAGTTTTTATTGCGTTTTGCCAAACTGACCGCGTTTTCAGCAGCTTGGATTACGGCGCGTGCTTTGTTACAGCTCTCTTGATATTCAAATTCAGCGTCACTGTCGGCGACGACACCGCCGCCAGCTTGCACATAAACTTTACCATCTTTGACTAAGGCCGTACGAAGCGCGATACAGGTATCAACATCGCCATTACCATCTAAATATCCAACACAACCCGAATAGGTTGAACGGCGGGATGGTTCAAGTTCATCAATAATTTCCATCGCGCGAATTTTTGGCGCGCCGCTGACTGTGCCATGTGGAAACCCTGCAAAAAGAGCATCCAAAGAATCAACATCGTCATTTAGGTCACCTTCAACGTTTGAGACGATATGCATGACATGTGAATATTTCTCGATAAAGAAACTATCCGTTACTTCAACACTGCCTGTTTTGGCGACTTTGCCAATATCATTACGCCCCAAATCAACGAGCATAAGATGTTCTGCGCGCTCTTTTGGATCGGCGAGCAATTCTTCCATCAATGCTTTATCTTCTTCTGCATTTGCACCACGTTTACGCGTTCCTGCAATTGGGCGAACGGTCATGCGGCGGTCACGCACACGCACCAATACTTCCGGACTAGAACCCACAAGAGAGAAGCCATCAAAATTAATATAAAATAGGAAAGGCGATGGATTTAAACGTCGTAAGCTTCTATATAAATCAAATGATGGCAGATCAAAATCAACAGCGAAGCGCTGCGATAGAACCGCCTGAAAAATATCCCCCGCCATAATGTAATCTTTTGCTTTATGAACCATATCGTGAAAAGACTCGCGGCTCATGTTGCTTTCAGGCTCAAGCGGAGCATTTAATTTGGTTTCATGATGCAACATCGTGACATCAATAGGATTCATAAGATCGTTGTAAACTTTTGCTAAACGGCTTTTGGCTTGGTCATAAATATCTTTTGCATCGCCATTTTTATCGCGGACTGGCGTTACCAAACACATCATGTTCTTAACGTTATCAAACAGCACCATAACAGTTGGGCGCATCATGACACTTTCGGGGACATTCATTTCATCAGGATTAGTGTCTGGAATATCCTCAATCAAGCGAATGCAATCATAACCCATATAACCAAAGAACCCAGAAGGGGCCATAGGTGGCATCGTTTCATCAACGATATCAATCTTACACGCATCCACTTGTTTGCGTAAGGAAGCTATCGGAGCTTCATTTTGTTTTTCATCATTCAGCGTGACTTCGTCATTTTGGTATTTCCAAATCACGTCTGGATTAAGACCAATCGCAGAATAGCGCCCAAGAACTGCGCCACCTTCAACAGACTCAAGAAGGAGGCTGTATGGTTTATCTTTCGAAAGCTTTAAGAACGCAGAGACAGGTGTTTCTAAATCCGCAGGAATCCATTCCCAAACAAGCTGGGTTTTCTGTGCATCGAAATGCTTTTTAAAATCACCAAAGGAAGGAAGAACGCTCATTTAATTTTGATCAGTTGATCCATAAACTTGTTTCAAAACACGCTCATTAATCTGCACATCATATTTCATGCTGAGATTATTAATATATTGCGAGATTTTTTCTTGCGGTAAGACTTGCTTTGTTTGATCAATGATCGCCTTGATATCTTTATCTGACGTATCACCTAGTTTAGGAAGATCAACGTCTGTTACTTCGGCAATGACATAGGCTTGATTAACATC
>JALZUF010000116.1 GCA_023301785.1 Alphaproteobacteria bacterium
CAATAATTTAGAAATTGCGGAGTTCATTGAAGAGGAAATTGAAAACAATCCTCTTTTAGAAAAAAAAGAAGCCTCCCCCAACGACGACACAGAAACTCATTCGGACGACAAACAATCTGATAAAAAAGTTGAAGAAGACTTTGATGCGGGCGCCGCCATGACAAATTCAGATATGACTGATTATGGCAGTGGTGGTAATACAAGTTTTAATAAGTTAGATGATGCGTTTGAAAATTCCATGTCTCGTCCTGAAACATTACGTGACCATTTAATGAAACAAGTGCAAGTGAGTATCACAGATTCTCGTGATCAAATGATCGCGGCCCTGTTAATCGACCAGTTAGATGAAACGGGATATTTGCGAATTGAGCCTGCAGAATTAATTGAAAAATTTGGCTGCTCTAGCGAAAGATTTGAGAACGTCCTTTCAACGGTAAAACAGTTTGACCCAACGGGAATTTTTGCAAGCGATCTGCAAGAATGTTTAGCGTTACAATTAGAAGAACAAAATAAATTAGACAAACCAACAAAAATTTTATTACAGAATTTAAAACTGCTTGCTGACTATGATTTAAAAAAACTAAGCGAGCTATGCGATGTTAATGAAACATATCTTAAAGATTTGATTGATGACATTAAAAGCCTGAACCCCAAGCCAGCCAACGATTTTGATCATATTGTGGTGCAAACAGCGATACCTGATGTCTATATGAAACGCCTGCCTAAAAACCTTGGCGGTGGATGGCGTGTAGAATTAAACAATGACACATTGCCAAAAGTTTTAATTAATAATCAGTATTATAAAGAGGTTGCCTCTTCCGCCTCACAGAAAAAAGACAAGGAATATTTAAGCAACAAACTATCGTCTGCAAACTGGCTTGTGCGGTCATTAGATCAACGCGCGCAAACAATCCTGAAAGTTGCCGCAGAAATTGTTGAACAACAAGATGCTTTTTTTAATTACGGCATCGAATTTTTAAAACCGCTCGTCTTAAAAGATATTGCCGAAGTAATTGAAATGCATGAAAGCACAGTGAGCCGTGTAACCAATAATAAATATATAGGCACACCACGTGGTACGTTTGAATTAAAATATTTTTTCTCGACCGCACTGGTCAGTGAAAGCGGCGTTTCCCATTCTGCCGAAACCATTCGAATGCGTATTAAGGCGTTAATCGATGATGAAGACCCATCAAGTATTTTATCTGATGACAAAATCGTTGATCTACTCAAATCAGAAGGTGTCGATATTGCCCGCCGTACAGTTGCCAAATATCGTGAAGCCATGAATATTCCATCTTCTGTACAACGCCGTAAGCAAAAGAAAAATTTAACTTAGTATTTTGCTGTTTCAATTTTCAGATCACCGCTTAAATCCGTCGTCATCAATTTCTCAACATTTGTAATGAAGCTTGGGCTTACGTCTGTTGCCATTATCTTAAAGCTACCATTTAAAGACAAATTCTCTTCAATCTCAGTGTGACGCAATAAATAATCCTTTAACTTAGGTGGAATAATTTCGTCTTGTGACAATATACGTACGCTATGCTTTGTCATTTCACGTACAATATCCTTAATGGCGATATAATGCGTACAGCCTAAGATGAGACTATCAGGCTTTTTCTTTAACAAAGGCTCAAGATAGTCTTCTAAGACCATTTTCAGGTATTTATCGCCTTGATTTTCAATTAAAGGCACTAAAAGCGGCGTTGGTTGACCAAAAATTTGTGCTTGAGGGGTTATTTTCTCAATTTCTTCCTCATATATCATGGATCTTACCGTAAATTCGGTTGCTATCAAGCCAATTTGGGTCGCGCCAAGCTCTGTTGCGGACTCTAAGGTTGGAACAATAACCCCTAAAATACGTTTATCTGGATGAAATTTCGGTAAAAACTCTTTTTGTAGGCGACTAAGCGCCATAACGCTTGCCGTATTACAGGCAATAACGACAAGATCACAGTCTTGCTCTTCAATAAGAAACTTTACCGCTTTCAACGATAAATCATAGATTGCCTCTAAAGAGCGCCCCCCATAAGGGACATTAAGCGTATCCCCCATATAAACGTAATCATATTGAGGTAACGCCCTATGCACAGCGCGGGCAACATATAGCCCTCCTAAGCCAGAATCAAAAAAACCAATCTTTTTATTACGTTTCGTCATAATTACGGCACTTTATATTGTTACTATTATTTTAATTAAATAGTGTTAAATGTTATAATAGTTAAATACACAAAATCAAAAGGACAATTTAAATATGCAAATTTCTATTAAAGGAAAACAAATGGATTTAGGCGACGCATTGCGCGCCCACATTACGGATAAATTGGAGGACCTTAACGAAAAATATTTCAACCGTGCCATCGACGCCCAAGTCACAATGTCACCTGAAGGTCACGCCTTCACAAAAACTCATATTTCTATCCGTGTTGGTAAAGACATCTCAGTGATGGCTGATGCACAAGATACAGATCATTACGCGTCTTTCGATGCGGCTTCTGAAAAAGTAGCAAAGCAACTAAGACGTTACAAAAAACGCCTTAGAGATCACCATGAGCGCTTAGAAGAAAATAACGTTATCTCAGCACAAAACTACGTTCTAACACCTGAGCCTGAAGCGACTAGTGAAAATCATGTAGAGCCAGACAATAAAGAACCTGCCGTTATTGCGGATATGGTGACGAACATTCAAACAATGAGTGTTTCCGAAGCCGTTATGCGTTTGGATCTTTCTGGTGAGAATGCATTAATGTTTAAAAATCCTAAGCACGATGGTCTTAACATGGTCTATCGTCGCACCGATGGAAATATTGGTTGGGTTGACCCACAAGGAAATGAATCAGCGTTACCGAAGGTTGCTAATCAAAAATAAAATTTTCCTTCATTTACGAAATATTAACTTATATTTATTAAAAACCTCCCGCTGACGGAGGTTTTTATTTTATCTCATAAAAATCTCTTAATTTACTTGTTCTAGATTCCGAATAGGAGTATCAACTTTTCAGATGGAAGTTGCCAAAGAGATTTCGTGGGGGAAACAATGACCAATAATGATGAACTTTATTTTGATACAATACTGAATGATTTTTCTGCGAACAGCGTTAAGCATGTTTACAGAATTTTATCTAAGCATGTTTCAAGTTTGATTGGCACACCTGAGCATATCCTTTATGAGCAGCTTTTAAAAAACGAAGCCAATGATAACTCAGGCATCGGCAACGGCGTTGCCATCGCACAAGCCCGTTTACCAAGGCTTACGAGACCAATGATTGTTTTTGGGAAAGTAACGACACCTGTAAATTTCGCATCTAGTGACGAGTATCCTGTTGATATGATCGCGCTCGTTCTATCACCAGAATTTAACGGGCCACTTCATTTACAAAGGCTCTCTTTTGTCACAAGATTTTTAAAAGAAAAGCATGTTCAATCAGCATTACGTAAGGCCGATGATTCAGATGCCGTGCGCACAGTCATGAAAGAGCTTAATCATATACGTAAAGCGGCTTAAAAACTTAAGCTATACTTTGAATAAATTTTTCAATTTGTTCCACACTACCAACTGCTTCACACTTGATATCTTTATTGATGCGTCTCACCAAGCCGTTCAATACTTTACCAGCCCCCAGCTCCACCATATCAGTGACCTGATTGTCAGACATCCACTGCACAGACTCTCTCCAGCGCACCATCCCTGTGATTTGACTAACAAGGAGCTCACGAATTTTATCTGGGTCTGTTTCCGCCTGCGCCGTTACGTTTGAAACAACCGGCACAACTGGTGCTAAGACTTGCGCATTTGATAAAGCCTCTTTCATCACATCGGCGGCTGGTTGCATTAAAGAACAATGGAATGGCGCACTGACTGGCAATATAACGGCGCGCTTCGCCCCTTTATCTGTTGCTAGTTGTACAGCCAATTCAACTGCACTTTTATTACCACTTAAAACAACCTGACCAACTGAGTTGTCATTTGCCGCTTCACATACTTGCCCTGCCTCGGCTCCATTTGTTGCTTCATCCGCAATAGATTTTACATCAGAAAAATCCAATCCTAATATTGCCGCCATAGACCCCTGTCCAGCAGGGACAGCTTTTTGCATAGACTGTCCACGTAATTTCAAAAGCTTTGCTGTATCTGATAATTTTAAAGCACCTGCGGCTGTTAATGCCGAGTATTCCCCCAAGGAATGTCCTGCAACGTATGAGCAATATTCTTGTAAGTTCAAACCGCCCTGCTTTTCTAAAACACGCATCACAGCCATGGAAACCGCCATCAATGCAGGTTGTGTGTTCTCTGTCATATTAAGGTCTGCGTCTTCACCAGAAAACATGAGAGTCGATAATTTCTGATTTAAAACTTCGTCGACTTCTTGAAAAACCTCTTTGGCTTCTGAAAAATTATCAAATAAATCTTGCCCCATACCAACGAATTGAGAGCCTTGACCAGGAAAAATGAAAGAAAACGACATAATATAATTACCCTTAAGTTGTTATTTCCCCTAGATTGCGTAAATTTCTCTTTTAAATCAAGGGCATAAAAACACTGAATAAAACTGAATTTTATGTAGATAAAAATTTCAATCTCATGTAAATTAATCTAATGCTAGTAAGACTTTATCTAAAGATCCAAATTAAATTGGGCTGATAATCTAGTATGCGGAGGCAAGAGGGCTTGTATTAATTTCAACTTTTTAACAAGGAGGTTAATTATATGAGCACTAAACAAATAAGAAAAACTATAGTACGTAAAGTTCTGGAGGATACAGGTTATGCCTATACCCTTACATGTGAAAGCCATGTTAATTCGGATTATGCCGATTTTGCCAGCACACAAGCACTAGAGTCTTTCCAAAGAGCATTGAAGGACCCAAGCCTGTCCTATGACGATTTATGCGCCATTCTTAGACGTGCGTCTAGCAGAGCAAGTTCACGACAATGTAAAACACCTTGGTCTATGTTTATGGCCAACTATATATCTAAGCACTGCAACAGTAATGTTAATTCTAGCGGACGTTTGCACTAAACGCCCACCAGAGGTAATAACTCGCGTTTCAATTTGATTATATTTTAGAAAATTAGAAACTCGTATTTGAAATATTTCAGATACGGGTTTTTTGCATTTAAAGCTTCCTCGCTTAATTTATCTTGGCTTTTTGGATAAATCAGGGTGTAATTGCTTTATGATTGATTTCGGCAATAGTTATTCTGTACTGGAAATAAACCTCAAAAACTTGGAAGAGAATTATAAGGTTCTTCAAAAGCAGGCCAATGCGCACGTTAATATAAGCGGTGTCATTAAAGCTAATGCTTACGGTTTAGGAACTGAGGCAGTTGCAACAACTCTCCAAAAACTCAACTGCCCTCAATTTTTCGTTGCCAATTTAGACGAAGCTTTAAGCGTACGTGAGTATGATAAACAGACGCCTATCGCTGTATTTGGAGGGTTAGCCGCCAAGACTGAAGGCGAATATTTAGAAAATGACATCCTGCCCGTCCTCAATAGCTTGGAAGACATTAGAAATTGGCAAAATTTTGCACGTCTCAAAAACGTACAACTTCCTAGTATTTTGCATTTTGACACAGGAATGAATCGACTGGGGCTTAGTAAAAACGACATCCTTCTGTTAAAAAACAAAGAAACATTGAAAAATTTAGACGTACAGCTTGTCATGACTCATTTTGCGTGCGCCGATGAAAAAGATCACCCTTTAACAGCGCAACAAGCGGCAGATTTCAAAGAAATTGCTCAGCTTTATCCAAATGCAAAAAAATCACTGTCTAATTCATCTGGCTTATTCAGGAATACAGACTATCATTACGATATGGCAAGGCCTGGCTACGCTTTGTATGGTGGGAATCCAACCCCTGAAACAACGAACCCGATGCATAATGTTGTGTCTTTGTATTCTAAAATCCTGCAAATAAGAGATTGTAAAAAAGACCAATCCATTGGTTATGGCGCTAATCATAAATTTAACCAAGATACACGTACAGCAACAATCGGGTTGGGCTATGCAGATGGCTTTACGCGCAATAATGGCGGCGTGGCGAAAGTTTATTATAACAACATCGCTTGCCCTGTTATTGGACGCGTTTCCATGGATTTAATCACTGTTGATATCAGTCATATTAATCATAAGGATATTCACCAAGGTGCGGTCATAGAAATTTTAGGCCCGAACCAAAGTGTCGATGATTTCGCTGCCTATACCAATACAATAGGCTATGAAGTTTTAACGTCATTAGGGGCGCGATATAAACGCCACTACATCTCAAATTAAATAGTTACGCGTAATATTGAATTATTTCTTTTCACTCTGATATAAAAAAGCTACAAATCATTATTATGAGTGACGTACAAAATTCAAAAAATATAATGCCCATCGAATTCGCACAGAAAACCTGTCAGCTGATTGGACATTCTATATTAAGTTTTTTCCAATCCATCGGCGCGCTCGCCATGTTCATTGGTAAAGCAACGGCGCAATGTTTTATGCCAACATTTTATCCCAAGCTGATTTTAAAACAATTTATTGATATCGGTTACTATTCCTTGCCTGTTGTCGGTATGACGGCTTTATTCACAGGGATGGTGCTCGCACTGCAAAGCTACACAGGATTTACTAGGTTTAATGCTGAAGGCGCGATTGCTGGCGTAGTTGCCTTGTCTGTCACAAGAGAGCTTGCCCCTGTTCTTGCCGGCCTAATGGTGGCAGGACGCGTTGGTGCGTCTATTGCGGCTGAAATTGGAACTATGCGGGTCACAGAACAAATTGATGCCCTCGTTACCTTATCTGTTAACCCATACAAATATCTAATTGCACCACGTGTTATTGCGGGAACTTTGATGCTTCCTATTCTAGTACTTGTCGGCGATATCATCGGTATCTACGGCGGCTATATCGTCAGTATTTATAATCTTGGTTTCTCATCAGGCACCTACATCAACCAAACATGGGATATTTTAGAGCGCATAGACGTGCTTTCAGGCTTAATTAAAGCGGCAATGTTTGGCTTTATCGTTTCGATGATGGGCTGTTATCACGGCTTTAATTCTGGGCGTGGCGCGCAAGGTGTGGGTACAGCCACAACATACGCGGTTGTATCGGCCTCAATCCTTATTCTTATTTCAAATTACATTATGACGCAGATCTTCTTCTCATGAGCAGTACACAACAAGATATTAAAATTGAAATGCACGATGTCAAAAAGGCTTTTGGCAATAAGATTGTATTAGATGGCGTCAATCTAAGCGTTAAAAAGGGTGAGTCACTCGTAATCATTGGTGGTTCAGGTACAGGTAAATCTGTCACGCTTAAGTGTGTTTTGGGTTTAATGAAAGCTGATAGTGGCTCTATCAAGATTGACGGTATTGAAACCAATAAATTTGATTCCGCGCAGCGTGATGAAATGATGGCTAAGTTTGGTATGCTGTTCCAAGGGGGCGCGCTCTTTGATTCTATGAAGGTCTGGGAAAATGTTGCCTTTGGCCTGATCCAAGGTCAAAAAATGCCACGTGACGAAGCCCGCGAGATTGCTAAAGAAAAATTACGCCAAGTTGGCCTAGCCCCGCAAACAGGAGATTTGTTTCCTGCTGAGTTATCTGGCGGTATGCAAAAACGTGTTGCTTTGGCACGTGCGATTGCAACAAATCCTGAAATTATCTTTTTTGATGAGCCTACAACTGGCCTAGATCCCATTATGGCCGATGTTATTAATGATCTTATCAAAGAGTGTGTAACAGACCTTGGGGCGACAGCCCTCACCATTACACACGATATGTCGAGCGCGCGTAAGATTGCCGACCAAGTCGCCATGATCTATGAAGGTAAGATGATCTGGGACGGGCCCGTTGGTCGCCTATATGATTCAGGCAATTCTTACGTAGAGCAGTTTATCCATGGACGCGCAGACGGCCCTATTACAAAACACGCAAATTTCCGCGCTTAAATTTTATTTTCATATTGATTTATCATAAGATTTAGTATATGTTTTTTTGCATGGAAAGCCATGTGAATAACGCAAACGATAAGCCAACTTATGTTGAGCGTCTAAAAACAATGGGCCATTGGCTCAAAACTAATGGTCAAGCTTTTCTAACAGAGACTGGTTACAAAAGACGTCTTTTTACCGAGTTGGTAGAAACCCGCCTAAAAGTTGATCCTTTTGCATCGTTCACAACAATCGCACAAACACATCAAAGAAGTATTTATTCTGATTTTGAATTTAATCAAATGAAAAATGGTATTGCGCGTACCTCCACATCCTATTACGCCATCGCACGTGATGATGACGGTCAACACCACATATATTGGTCACGCGCGCAAAAAAATCTAAAGACTGTGGCAGATCCAGAAACTGACAAGAAAAAATTTATAGATAATGAATATAGATACCACCTTGCAACTTTATCTTGCGATGTAAGTAAAGCTGAACTTCGAGAAGTCATTAGTAATCATCATCGTAACCTACGACAGTTTGATAGTAATCACATGAGTCTACAAGGCGGTGATATGACGAGCACAATTTCAACGCACGCAAGTTTTAATCAAGACGATCATAGTCGCTTACAAACTTATGGTTTCACAAACATGGATTTTGCCCTCAGCGTGCATGAAAATCCGGACGAGAGTGGCAAAAAATGGAGTTTTGCCATTTCAAGACCTATTAAGAATAGGAAAGGTCAAAAACATTATGTTGAAATAGATAATATTCCTGCGCATGAGAAAATTTCAAAAGCTATTTTGTCTAATGGTACAGAAATAGAAGGTTACGATACGCGCGGCGAAGCCTTTGCCAATATGTTTGTTGCTGCCGACCATCGAACACAGATGACATGGCGTGGACAAAACCCAATTAGCGTTCATAAAAATCATTTAGGAAACGCTCTAACGGCAGGCTGGAACAGTGTTATGGGCGAAGTCATCAGTCCTGAGAACAAAGTAGAATTCACTTTTGACGTCTTATCAAAGGTTGCCTTTGCCATGTTCGCTAAAACAGCTTTTACACTGACCCTGGCCAAAGCTGCCGTCATAGGCGCAGCAAGTGGTTGGGGTAATCGAAAATTATTAGGCGGCGCAAAAGCAGTCACTGATAATGTTCGCTGGCTCTTTAAAAAAGCAAATTCCGTCGACCCACAACGTGCCAAAATGATTGTGCCAACACGTGAAAATATGCGTCGCAAATTAAACACAAAACCTAACATTGAAAACGAAGAAACTCTTGATGTGTTAGATGGTAAGCAAATTGACATTACCCGTGATGATCAAATACAAGCTGATAACGACGAGCCTTTTTGGAAAGAGACATGGTTATGCGCTTATGACGGCAAAGCCTTTACAAGACTTATTTCAAATATTGACGATTCCACATCTACTGAATTTTCATGCAATGGTTTGGTACGTTTAGTTCGTAAAGATAAAGACACTGGACATTTTGTGACCTACGTAAAATACGTAGAAGCGTTAGATATTAATGCGCATATTTCTATCCCTAAAGAAATAAAAGATATGCTGATTGCAAACAAACTGACACGATTAGATTATGATAAGGGCGATGATTATATTTCATGTAACCCAGCAGATTTTAGCGCCTTAGAAACTGAAATTTATCCAGCCTTGTTCAGCCAAGAAACCATTGCCTCAGAAACAACAATCGAAGCAGCACAAGCACATATCCAATCTGTGTTTGGAGAAGTTACAGAAAAAGAACAAGATGATCCTTCGTCTATCCCTCTACAGCACGGACCACTAAGAAGTTTAGTCATCGACCATCACCAAGAAAGAACATTAAAAAGTATATTTGGAAAAGAAAATCCAGATATTCCAAGCGCAAGCTCAGAGCTTGTTGAGTTCTTTGAAAATATTCAGTTTCCTGTCGTCAATATGGGAATAACCCAACCAGCCTAAATCTACACCACGGTCCTAATGTAATAAAAGTATCGCTAAAGCTTCTAAAGTAAATTGTAATGACTATAATTGTCTTTTTTTGGACGTAAACCTATGTCATAAAGACATCTATGAAATGGTTCACACAACTTTTGCTCGCCCTGTTTTCTTTAGGTTTTTTAGGCCTAATTGGTGCCGTGGCGGCATTCGCCTTCGTGATACACCATTATGGCAAAGATTTACCTGATCATGCCCAATTAAAGAATTATGAACCGTCTATTATCACCCGCCTTTATGCTGGGGATGGTGGTTTATTGGCCGAATACGCGCAAGAAAAACGTATCTTTGTCCCTATCCAAAAAATGCCAGATATCGTGAAAAAGGCTTTCTTATCCGCAGAAGATAAAAATTTTTACGACCATCGCGGTGTTGATTTTTATGCTGTTGCCCGCGCGATGGTCACAAACCTTAAAAATGCAGGGTCAAACAGACGCCTTGTTGGTGCATCAACAATTACACAGCAAGTTGCCAAAAACTTTCTTCTTACAAATGAGGTTTCCTATGATCGTAAGATTAAAGAAGCTATTTTGGCCATGCGTATGGAAAAAGCGCTCACCAAAAATCAACTTCTAGAACTTTATTTAAATGAGATATTTTTAGGTCAACGTGCGTACGGCGTTGCCGCCGCCGCCTTGATTTACTTTGATAAATCATTGGATGAAATCACCATTGAAGAAGCCGCGTATCTTGCCGCTCTGCCTAAAGCGCCAAATAATTACCACCCAACACGTAAATATGATGCCGCCTTAGCGCGCCGTAATTGGGTCATCGGTCGCTTACGTCAAGATGGGCATATCACGAAAGATGAAGCCAAAGAAGCAACGGCAACAGAATTAAAAACTAAGAAACGTACATTCGCAAAAAGTATAGAAGCAGGATTCTTTGCGGAAGAAGTAAGACGTACGCTTAAAGAAAAATATGGTCAATCAAGCCTGTACCAAGGTGGCCTTGCCGTTAGATCAAGCGTTGACCCTAAGTTACAAAATATTGCGGTTAAAACCTTACGCGAAGGGTTGCGTACGTATGATGCACGTCATGGCTGGCGCGGCCCGATTGCAACCTTAAAAGCAATGGATGATTGGCCCAAAAAATTATCGAATATTGCCGTTCCTGAAGGAATGTTAGCCGAATGGCGCATGGGCGCGGTTTTAAAAGTGAGTAATTCATCGGCGACCATCGGCTTTGCCGATAGAGAACAAATTGAATTAAAGCTTGATGGCGTTAAATGGGCGCGTAAATGTCTGCAAGATTGTTATGCGCTTGGCGTTCCTATTGAGCGTGTTTCCCAAGTTTTAAAAGTAGGCGAAGTCGTATTGCTCGATTTTGAGGAAAAGAAATGGGTCTTGCGCCAAATCCCTAAAGTACAAGGTGCCATCATTGCCCTTGATCCGCATACGGGCCGTGTATTGGCCATGCAAGGCGGATGGACACAAAGCGCCTCTAGCTTTAATCGTGCCACACAAGCACAGCGCCAACCTGGATCAGCGTTTAAACCTTTCGTGTATCTGGCGGCCTTAGATAATGGCTTTACGCCCTCTACAAAAGTATTAGATGCGCCTTTTGTTATCGAACAAGCTCCAGGCGATTTTTGGCGTCCAACAAACTACTCGAATAAATTTTATGGCCCATCCACTATTCGTTTGGGCATTGAGAAATCTCGAAATTTAATGACTGTACGTTTAGCCAATAAACTCGGGATGGAAACAATCGTTGATTATTCAACACGTTTTGGGATTGCCGATGAGATGAAGCAGTTTTTGTCTTACTCACTCGGCGCAGGTGAGACGACACTTCTAAGATTAACCGCTGCCTATGGTATGATTGTCAATGGTGGTAAAAAAATTGAGCCTACCTTTATTGACCGTATCCAAGACAGAAACGGTGCAACAATATTCTCCTATGACAAGCGTCCTTGCGCCAACTGCGGCGATATGATCCGATGGGATGGTCAGAAAACACCGAATGTTCCCGACACGCGTGAACAAATTGCCGATGAAAAAACGGCCTATCAAATGGTATCCATGTTAGAAGGCGTTGTGCAACGCGGCACAGCGCGTAAGCTAAAGGAATTGAATATTCCCTTAGCAGGCAAAACAGGTACAACAAACAAATCTAAAGATACATGGTTTGTTGGCTTCTCACCTGACCTTGTTGTTGGTGTTTTTGTTGGGTTTGATGAACCTAAATCAATGGGTAAGCGCGAGACAGGATCATCTGTTGCCGCCCCTATTTGGGGTAACTTCATGAAAGAAGCGTTGGCGGATACGCCGCCTATGCCGTTCCGTGTGCCCGCAGGGATTAAAAATGTACGCGTCAATTCCAAGACAGGTCGTTTGGCACAAGCGGGTGATAAGAACGCCATCTGGGAAGCCTTCATAGCGGGAACAGAGCCAGGCAGTGGTAATTTTGCCGATAGTGCCGATGTTATTGACGCAGACGGTAATATTATTAAACAATATAACGACGACCCTTATGGATATGATCAGCTAACGTACGAAGATGAATATGTCGAAGATGTGTACGGCGATGGATCAGTAGAAGTCTATGAGCAACCTCAAGAAACTGACAATTCTTTTTCTTACTTCTCAAACAGGCAACGTCAACAAGAACAAAATCGTAACCCTGAACGTGTTGAGTTTCCTGTTATTAGAAATAACGACTCTGCTCCTACGTACCAGAGCAATGATGAACCGCGAACCGCGCCTAGCTATCAACGTCCACCTGTATCACAACCTCCCGTTGAGAAAAAAGACCCTAGCTTCTCAGGTACTGGTGGTATTTACTAAACCAAATAAGCGATGGTCTTGCCATCTTCCGTTTATTTGTAAATAGTTTTTAGCAAAGCCCTCTTCGTCAAATCCTGCCTTGAGCAGTAACTTTGCACTTCGCTCATTGTCTGGTAAACACGCTGCGTTTAAGCGCTTCAGACCAAGCGTGTTAAACGCATAATCAATTACTAATTGAAGTGACTCATTCATATAACCTTGACCTTGATACCCTTCGCCCAGCCAATAGCCCAATGATCCCGCGCATAACACCCCATAATGAATGTTGTTAATATTCAGACCACCGATGATTTTATTATCTTTACGAATAAAAAAGAACGCCCCTTGTTTATCAGCAACAAGAGTTTTCTGTTTTATAAGGCGTAATTTATAAGCGGATTTATTTAATGTTTTAGGGTGCCATTGTGGCTCATACGGCATAAGAAACGCTTTGTTTTTCTGACGTATTTCCGCCCAATCTCCATAATCCACAATAGAAGGTGCAGATAAAACAACACGCGCACCAACAAGATTAGGCGTATTGTTATGCAGCCAATCGGTTTTGAATTTTATCATAACTTTCAAGATTTTCTAACGGCCCCAAAGCAGACAACGTTGGGCGCCCCGAGAATATTTTTTGAGATATTTTTTGAATGCTATCAATATCAACAGCTTCAATTTTGTCTAATAATTTTTGTAAATCAAAATTTTCATCAAAACTTATTAAATGCTTTGCCTGACGATTAGCACGAGACAGCATAGATTCTCTTCCCATCAAAACACCTGCTCTAAGCTGTGATTTTGCGCGCAAAAGCTCTTCTTTCAGCACTTTATTTTGTACAATCTTTTGCACTTCATCACAGATCACGGGCACAAGCTTACTCAGTTTATCTGGTCCTGTTCCTGCATAAATTTCAAACTGTCCGTCATCATTGTATCCTGCGTGTGAAGAATAAACGGAATAAACTAAGCCATGTTTTTCACGCACTTCTTGGAACAAACGTGACGCCATGCCACCGCCCAAAATTGTAGACAGCATGATTGCATCGTAATAATCATCTGCTTTTTTACCAACGCCTTGGAAACCCAGAACGACATGAGATTGTTCCAGTTTTTTATTCGTACGGATTTCACCACCCTTATAATTTGCGGCATCGTAAGACGATTTAGGTGTCTCTGGTAAATCAGTAAAATATTGATGCACCAAAGCCAAAGCATCTTCATGTTCCACATTACCAGAGATAGAAATAACAAGATTTTGTGCATTATAAGAATTCTTAACGTAATCAAATAATGTTTTCTTTGTCATGTTTTGAACGATTTCAGATGTCCCCAAGATCGGTGCGCCCAATGATTGATTTGGATAAGCAATCTCTTGATATAAATCAAACACAAGATCATCAGGCGTGTCGTTGGTCATACCAATTTCTTGAATAATAACGCCGCGCTCTTTTTCTAATTCTTGGTCGGGGAAAGTGGGACGCTGTATCATATCACTCAACACATCCATTGCGAGGGATAGATCATCTTTGAGTAAATGCACATAATACGCGGTATTTTCACGCGATGTGTAGGCATTCATTTGCCCACCAACCATCTCGATTTGTTCAACAATATCTTTGGCAGACCGTGTCGGCGTACCATTAAACATCATATGTTCAACCATGTGCGCTACGCCATTATATTTCATATCTTCGTGACGTGTGCCAACATCACACCAAATGCCAACGGCAACTGATTCAACTGTTGTTACAGTATCGGTAATCAGGCGTAGGCCATTTTCTAATTTTGTTGATTGAACGCTCATTATTAATAATCTTTCTTATTTGATGTTTTCTTTGACAAAATCTTGAACCTTGGCAAGGTCATTATCAAGAGATGTCATGTGCTCTTTACGATCATATAGATCTTCAAGATGCGGTGGTAGTTCAGGACGAATTCCAATCGCTTTTTCAACGGCGTCTGGGAACTTAGATGGGTGTGCACAGGCCAAAGAAACCAGAGGGATAGACGGATCTTCACGCACCTGCATACCCGCAGATAAGCCAACAGCCGTATGTGGATCAAGAATATAACCTGTCTCAGCGTAGCACGCCTTCATCATATTTTGCGTTTGTTCGTCGTTGCAACGATACGCGTCAAATTCGGTGCGCGCCTTATTCATATATTCTGAACCAATATTGAACGTTCCTTTTTTCTGAAAAGATTCCATAAGCGTGGTGATACTTTTTGTATCCCGCCCAACAAGGTCACACAAATAACGCTCAAAATTACTTGAAATTTGTATGTCCATACTCGGTGATAAAGACGGTTCAACCTCAGTCGACTTCATTGTGCCGGATTCAAAGAAACGCGTTAGAATATCATTACGATTTGATCCTATGATTAAACGCTTAATCGGTAAACCCATAGTACGCGCGGCATAGGCGGCATATATATTTCCAAAATTACCCGTTGGCACAGCAAAGGATACTTTTCTATTTGGGCTGCCGAGGGCAACGCCCGCGTAAACATAGTAAACGATTTGCGCCATGATACGCGCCCAGTTAATTGAATTGATCGCAGACATTTGAATATCATTACGAAATGCTTCATCACGGAACATCGCTTTCACCATGCTTTGGCAATCATCAAATGTGCCTTTAAGGGCGATGTTATGTACGTTTGGCGCATCAATCGTTGTCATCTGACGGCGTTGCACTTCCGATGTTCTGCCTTCTGGGTGCAAAATAAAAATATCAATGTTCTTACATCCTTTACAGGCTTCAATCGCGGCACTACCTGTATCGCCAGATGTCGCCCCAACAATCGTTACACGCTTGCCCTGCTCTTCTAGAACATGATCAAATAACTGACCTAGAAGCTGAAGCGCGTAATCTTTAAAGGCCAATGTTGGGCCATGAAACAGCTCCATAATCCATACATTGGGGCCAATCTGTACCAATGGCGCAACAGCAGAGTGCGCAAAATTCTTACCATATACACGATCAACAATTTGATTGAAATCATTCGGCATAATGTCATTGCCAACGAAAGGCTGACAGACGTATTTAGCGATCTCGGCATAAGGCACACCCGCAAGGCCGCGCATTTTATCCAAATCAAATTGCGGCCAGCTTTCTGGGATAAATAATCCACCATCCGGCGCAAGCCCTTGAAGAAGAGTTTGAGTAAAGCTTTGAGGTGGCACATCACCACGTGTTGAAATGTATTTAACCATGTCTTTTTAAACCATATTTACGGGTTACTGTCACGCCCCTAGAATAACAGAATATATGATTTATGCCGCATTTAAATAGCGATCTTCTAGGTGATTTAACAACGGCTTACAAGATAGTGGTTTACCTGTAACTTCTTCAATGAGCTTATCTGATCGTAACAAACGGCCTTTGGCATGAATATTATCATTCAGCCAGTCTTTGATAGGCGTAAACTGCCCTGCTCGAAGTAATTCAGGGATATTTTGGATATCGCGCTTCATTGCTTCATAAAGCTGCGCGGCCATCATGTGCCCAATCACATAAGATGGATAATAACCAAATTTACCAACGAACCAATGTACGTCTTGTAAGCAACCATGCGCGTAATCTATAGGCTCCTCGCCACAAAATTCTTTGGTTTTTTCATTCCATGCCTTTGGCAGATCATCAACACTTAAACGCCCTGCAATGAGGTCACGTTCAAGCTCCATCCGCATATGGATATGATAGAAATAGCTGACTTCATGTGAACTTTTACGATCAGGTCCAACGGTAACACGCGTTTTTAAAGCATGTAGGTTTTCTGCAGATAACGAACTATCTCCAAATTTTTGAAATAACCCTTCAACGCGTGGTGACAAGTATTCAAAAAATTCTTTTTCACGACCCAATATCATTTCCACCAATAATGCTTGTGATTCTTGCACTGCAGCTCCCAAATCCTGCCCAACAGGTTGATAGCGCCATTCTTGTCTTGGTAGACCTTGGATATAAATACCGTGTCCACCTTCGTGCAATGCGCTTTTCATACTTTCCAAAAAATCATTTTCAGCAGAAGTTTTAATCACTAATCGCGTATCATCAGGCGTGCCGCCCTCTACAGGATTATGTCCCGTTTCATATAAGCCGCCACGTTCAAAATCAAAGCCCAAAACCTTTAACAGCGATTTATTCAACCATAATTGCAAGTCTGATAAGAAAGGCCCTTTTAAAACTTCAGCGCTTTCAGTTTCCTTTTGTTTCTTTAGTATTTTTGGCAACAACGCGTCTAAGCCTTCTTTATAATCATCAAATAATTGATCAATATCTTCAAGCCTCGCCCCTGGAATATACTCACGCATAAGGGCTTGATAGGTGCTATCTGTTTTATGGGCATTATCTTTCAGGCATTTACTTTTTGCAATTTGACGCTTCAAATCAACCATTTCTTGCAAGAATACTTTGGCAGATTTCCAATCATTATTCTTTAAAACTTCCCTGTGATGGCGACGTCCCTCGTAACTGAGCTTGGCGCTTTTTTCAACGAGGTCTGGATCAATACGGCAGTGGTGCCTGTACATGATTTCCATTTCATAAAGATTTGAGCTATCCCATTCGTCCCAATCCTTCTTGTTTTTGCGTTGGTGCGCGTGCGCTTTTTCAATATGTTCAGCCACGTCTTTATTCGCCAAATCTTCGTGCATACGGCGAGACAAGAATGCAATCTGCCCTAAACGGCTAACATAGGCCCCTTCGGGCATCGCTGTTAGAAAATCACGTCCAAGTGCCTCAACAATACCATTCATACGCCCAATATCACGGAAACGCATTTTAAGCGCCATATAGCTTGGGCATGGGTGATTTTGATATTGTTTTGGAACTTTCTGATCTTGAATATCTGTCGGTGCAGGTAATTTAAGCGGCGCTTTTTTTATTTGCGGCACAAATTTACTAAGCCATTTTGACTGCAAGACCTGGCTAAACCAGTTTTTAGCGTTAAAGATTTTAAGGAGAGGCTTGAAACTATCAGAATTCATCGGTTTTTCCATTATATGACTTAAGTACAATAAGAACATAAAAAATCACCCGCTACAATGGACTTGCAAGCGGGTGATCGTAATAATTTATAAGCTTAAAAGATTATTTTTTCTTTTTAGCTGGTGCCTTGCGCTTCTTAGCTGCTGGCTTCTTCTTAGGCGCTGCCTTCTTTTTGGCTACTGCTTTTTTAGTCTTCTTTACAGCTTTCTTAGCGACCTTCTTTGTTTTCTTAACAGCCTTTTTTGCTACCTTTTTAGTCTTTTTAACTGCTTTTTTTGCAGTAGACTTTTTCTTAGGAGCTGCTTTCTTTTTAGCCGCTGGCTTCTTCTTAGCTGCTACTTTTTTCTTAGGAGCTGCCTTCTTTTTAGCTGCTGGCTTCTTCTTA
>JALZUF010000117.1 GCA_023301785.1 Alphaproteobacteria bacterium
CGCACCATATCACCTGTGAATTCGTCTGTATTAATGGGTTCGTTAAGTTTAATGCTCATGGGTTTTTATAATATCACAAAAAGTATTTTGAAAGCTTAGCTTTTCATTTTATAGCCTGTTTTCAACATGAATAAGGTCAAGGTTGATATAAATATATTTGCTCCAATCAAAACCAATAAACCCGTTGTCACATTACCATCCGCATGCCCCACAAACCCATAGCGGAAACCATCAATCATGTAAAAGAATGGGTTATACAGGGCTAAACCTTTCCAAAATTCAGGCAGTTGTGAAATAGAATAGAATGTCCCTGATAAGAAGGTTAGCGGTGTGACGAGGAAGTTTGTGACTGCCGCGATATGATCAAACTTCTGTGACCAAATTCCTGCCGCTAAACCAATACTGGCCAACAACATATTGCCCAACACAGCAAAGGTGAGAATATGAAAGAGCGAATGAATTTCAAGTCCTACAAAAAGTGCCACCACACAAGCGACAACAAAACCAACACACAAACCACGGAAAACGCCGCCAATAATAAACCCTAAGTACAACTCAACCGCGGAAAGCGGTGGCATTATGATATCAACGATATTACCCGCCACTTTCGCAATAACCATCGACGACGACGTATTTGCAAACGCATTCTGCACCATGGTCATCATCACCAAACCAGGGGCAAGAAAGACTAAATAAGGTAAATCACCGATTGTGCGTGTAATACCACCAAACGCCAAAGCGAACACCGCATAGAACAATAATGTCGTAATAACAGGCGCAACAACCGTTTGCGTATAAACGCTTAAAAAACGCCCAACCTCTTTACCAACAAGGGTTTTTAAGCCCACCATGTTCATTCCGCTAATTTTACGGGGGGTAAGCGCGTCGTTTGCGTTCAGTTTGCTATATAAATTGTCGTTTGGCATGATATTCTTCTGATATGTTTATGAATAAAGACGATAGCGATATTAAGGGTAAAGACAAAGTGAAAAAGCCCTTTGGTACTAAAAAACCTGCTGCGAAAAATAATAAACGCAAAGAAATTAAACCACCGAAGAAGATATCGGAAAGATACCTCTATAATTCAGGGCTCGCCTATCTACAGCGCTTCCCAGCCAGCTCAATGCATTTTAAATTTATTATGACACGCAAAATCAATAAATCGTGTCGTCATCACACAGAACAAAACTTTGAAGACTGCATTCAGATGCTAGATGATCTGACTTTAAAATTTCAAGATTCAGGGTTATTGGATGATGACGCTTATTTAAAGGGTATGATTACATCTCTTCGCCGTCGTGGACTATCGGCACTACAAATTTATAACAAGCTTCAACAAAAAGGCTATCAACGCGATACCGTTGAAAAAACCTTAAAAGAACATGATATTTATGAGCATGAAGTGGCGGAACAAGGTGATATTCATGCCGCCTTTATTTTTGCCCGTAAAAAACGATTAGGCCCCTTTGATGTTATGCAGAAAAAAGAATTTGATAAGTCTTTAAGCTCTATGGCGCGTGCAGGTTACAGCTATGAGGTTGCAAAGAGAACATTAGAAACAGCCAAAGAAGATTTACCCGATGAGTTTCAATTTTAAGAAGCTTGTTTGTTATCCGTATTCAAACTTTTTGCAACACGCTTTTCAGGGAAAATAAGCGTTGCGGTTGTCCCGATGTTTTTCTGAGATACCATTTCTAACTCACCACCATGTAATTCGATGAGTGACTTTACAAGCGTCAACCCTAAACCAGTGCCCGATGTATCTCGACTATGATCATTGTTAATTTGACCAAAGGGTGACAACGCTTTTTCTAACTCTGCATCCGTCAAACCTATCCCTGTGTCCGTAATAGAGACACGTAAGTTTTGATCATGGTCTAATTCCGCATCAATCATAATATATGAGTTATCAGCACTAAAGCGGATTGCATTGGACATGAGGTTTAATAGCATTTGTTTTACCGCGTGCTTTTCACCAATAATACTAAACGTTGAATCCATGACCTTATTTTCAACACGGATTTTTTTGTCGTTAATTTTTCCGTTCATCATTTCAAGGCTAGAAGTAATAGAATCTTGGATACTCACGACCCCTTCTTTAAGCTCTCTGTTACCAGCTTCAATATGTGATACATCCAAAATTTCATTAATCACATTTAAAAGCTTGCGGCCACTACCAAAAATATTTTCGGCATATTCTTTATATTCTTTTTGCGCCAAAACGCCGTAGGTTTCGTTCTTAATAATCTCAGCAAAACCAATAACAGAATTTAAAGGCGTTCTAAGCTCGTGACTCATGTTCGTTAAAAATTCAGATTTTGCACGGTTGGCAAGGTCAGATTCAATTTTGGCATCTGTCAAAGCAATCTCAGCTTCCTTACGTTTATGAATATCTTCAATACTTCCCTCAAAGAAGATAAGTGCGCCATCATCATCAAAAACAGGTCTTATATTTTCAGCAACCCATAGTCTTTCACCATTTTTTTGCTTGATTTGAATTTCAAAATTTTGCGGTTTCTTAAGGTTCGCGACCTCTTTTAAAAGGCGAATTCTTAATGCTGAATCAACATAAAGCTGTTCTTGTGCATTCGTAATATTATTCAAAATTTCTTCTGGATCATTATATCCAACAATGTTTGCGAATGCAGGGTTTGCACTTAAGAATAACCCTTCAGGCGTAACTTGGTAAATACCGTTTGCGGCATTATCAACAATAGCCCTATATTTCTTCTCTGCCTCACCCAACGCTTTTTCTGCACGGCGGCGTTCTTCAACATCCATGATTGTTCCAACAGCGCGCAAATCTTTATTTTCATCTTGGCGTAACATCGATATAGCAATTTCGATTGTTCTAAATTTATTATCTGCACAATGAATACTTGTATATGAACGGTAGGAGCTCTTTTCACCGCTTACGACAGAATTAAACAATGCAATCTGCTCTTCACGATCTTTCTCGTGTAACAGATCAAACAGATTACGACTTATTGATCGCTCGGTTTGATACCCTGTTACCTTTTCCCAAACTTCATTTAAGAATAAAATAGTTCCATCGGTTGATATTTCAAAAATAATATCACTGACCGCATTAATAATTGCTTTGTTTTCTTCTGCTGATTTTTGAATAACTTTGTTAAGCCTATCACGTTCGGACATTTGTTGATTAAGCTCATAGTTTTTATAAGCCAACTCTTTGTTCATTGATGATAGTTTTTGCGATTGTGATTGATTGTTACGCACATACAACGTACCAATCATCGTTAATGTTACACCGAACAAAAGCATTAATAATGGAATTTTTTGTAAGAAGGCCTCACGTTTATTAAATCGTAAACTTAGCTTTATATCAAAGGTATCATCTGCAAATGCTAATTGCGTCAAACTTACATAGTAATCTAAATCGCTGCTTGATTTATCACGATCTTCTGACTGATAACTAAACCCTGCAGTATCTTTGCTTACACTCATCACCTCCAAAGCGGCAATAGATTTTTTCTTAGCCAACCATTCTATTGGAACAATGTTTTTCTTATCAATTAGTCCAACAAGATAATTATTCGGCTTTGCGTTCATTTTATTAACGGTAACAAAAATGCTTGAATATAATTTCAGATCATCTTTCGGAAGAAATTTACTATCAACAATAAAAAACTCCTCCTCCTCGGCCATCGGTAATCTATTTTTAACAAAGGCCTGACGCCATTCAATTCCAAAACTCTTGTTATTAAGAATTGGAGTCACCACAGATCCTTCGGGCGAATGCTTAACCCAATAGATCTCTTCAAAATCTTTTAAGTCTGGTAATTCATTTTTTGTATATTCAAGAATACCTGAATTTTCTGTATCAGGCATAAGCTCAACAAAGGTTGTCATTGTTGATAGGGTTGTCTCATAACCGTTATACGAGTTTTCAATATAATCTTGAACTTCGGCTGTTGTATTAACAAAATCTTCTTTAACAATTTGCTGGATAAAAACACTTAGTGTTGCGTATGCCGTAACGGTTAAAATCAAGCCGTTAAGGAACACCATGAGCTGTGCCATGTTACTAGACAGCCACCCTGAGCTTTTCTTCAAGGGTTGCGGCGGCGTTAAGCCGGGTCTGTAATTATCATTTCCAATACTCATAAGACGTGATTCATCTTTGCTTTTGTAGAATTTATACTTCCCTATCATGCCTAAATTGAGTTAATAGAAGACTAAGATAAGTTAAAAAAAGCCAATAAAAACAATATCTTGTTTCCATAAATACAAAAAACTTGCCTTATTGGAAAATATAACCGCAATAGAGGGAAAAATGACAGATATTACATACGATGACTTTATGAAAGTTGATATCCGCGTTGGTCGAATTTTAAAGGCTGAAACCTTCCCAGAAGCACGCAATCCTGCCTACAAGCTTTTCATTGATTTTGGTGACGACATTGGAACGAAAAAGACCTCCGCACAGATCACACAAAATTACAGCTTAGAGGATTTACAAGATAAGCTTGTGGCTGCCGTTGTAAATTTTCCACCCAAGCAAATTGGGCCCTTCATGTCAGAAGTGCTGACACTTGGTTTCATGGATGAGAATAATCACGTTGTCCTTGTGTCGCCTGATAAGAATGTACCACTAGGTGGAAAACTACATTAAGCCGTCAAATTAATGATAACCCGCAAGCCGCCTTGCGGGCTTTTGTCTAGAATGATGTCGCCGCCATGCGCAAGAATAATATCTTGTGCGATAGATAGCCCTAGCCCCACGCCACCTGTTTTCTTATTGCGTGATTTTTCTTCACGGTAAAACGGTTTAAAGACATCGTCATATTGCTCTGGATCAATTCCAGAGCCATTGTCATCGATAATAATCTCAAATTCATCTTCATCACGTGACAGCGTTAGCCAAACTTTTTTCGCATGATGCCCTGCATTTGATATGATGTTGCCAATACACCGTTCAATCGCAATCGGGCGTAAGAAAATTTCATAGTTTTGTTTTTCATTATATTCAAATTCAACATCCAGCCCATTTCTTTCAAATGAATTCTTTTGGCGCTTCAAAATCTCAACGATATCGGTTCGCTCCATCGCTTCATTACCGTCACCTTTTGCAAATTGTAGATAGGCATCAATCATACGCTTCATATCTTCAATATCAGATTTCAACGCATCACGGTCTTCGCCTTCTGGTAGCATTTCCACTTGTAACTTCATGCGCGTCAATGGCGTGCGTAAATCGTGCGAAACGCCCGCCAGCATGGTTGTTCGCGTCTGAATTTGTTTGTTAATACGATCTCGCATCCCAATAAACGAGTGTGCGGCGGCGCGCACTTCGCGGGCCCCTTCTGGCTTAAAGAATGGCACATCACGCCCCTTACCAAAACGTTCAGCCGCCAATGCTAAGCGTTTAATAGGGCGTATTTGATTACGCATGAACAAGATTGCTACGATCAGCAAAACAGATGAAATACCAATCATCCAAATCAGGAACACATAACCAGATGAAGAAAACAAACGGCGTTCAGGTGATGTAACAATTAATGCTCCTTCACTCAACTGCACCTGCACTTGGATCCATTTCTCATTTGTATCGATTAAAATTCGATATGGTTTTTTTAATTTATATTTTAGTTCTTGGGCGAGGAATTTCTTAATAATATGACCGCGACCTGTATAAATAACAGGGTCAGGTTTAATTGTTCCGCCTTCAACATAACGCAAGCTTATTTGCATTTGCGCTAAGCTATTATCGGATAAATATTTAAGCTCGGCAGGATCGTCAATATGTTCCACTTGCTCCGCCAGAAAAGCCACCTCTCCTGCCACAGCATAAGCCAGCCTTCCCGCCATACGTTCCCAATGACGCTCAAAGAAAATATAAGTGGTAATTACCATTGTTAAAACAATAGGTACTGTTAAAATCAATAACGAACGCGCAAACAACGAGCGCGGCAACAATCTTTTAATTGAAAACTTACCTTGCCCCATAACCTTAACGATCTTCCGTTCTTAACAGATAACCCTTACCACGCACCGTTTGCAGGTATCGCGGGCGGTTACTATCTTCTTCCAATTTACGGCGCAAGCGTGTAACTTGAACATCAACTGTACGTTTATCTGGATCCATATCGCACGCTTGTGATAACGCCTCACGGCTCATGACAATATTTTTTTGTTGTAACAAAGTATCCAATAATTGTGCTTCGCCATCCGTCAATCGCACGTGTTCATCACCATTAATTAATTCATTGTGATCTGCATGATATTCCCAATGGCCGATTTGGTTTATTTTTTCAATCGTCTCGGGTTTAGGCTTACGGCGCAAGATTGCTTTTAAGCGAAGGACAAGCTCACGCGGATCAAACGGTTTTGCCAAATAATCATCCGCTCCACTTGTAAGGCCTTTAATTTTATCTTCCGTTTCATCCATTGCGGTTAGCAATAAAACAGGCACATCATTATTTTCGCGTAATTCTTCGGTGAATTCCATGCCATCTTGCCCTGGCATCATGACATCAACCACAAGAGCGTCATATAACGTTATCTTTAGGATATCTTTCGCATGTGCTGCATTTTCGGCAGTACTCACGAAAAAACCATTCTCGGTCAGGTAGCGTGCCACAAGCGTACGAATACGGTC
>JALZUF010000118.1 GCA_023301785.1 Alphaproteobacteria bacterium
GGTTGTATGGAGCCGACCTTTCATGCCGAATTGAGTTTGCTTTGCAAAAAGTCTGAAACTCACTACGGAACTGAGGTCCGCCATCCACCCGTAATGACTTAGGCCAACCAAGTATATTAAACCACTCAGTTAGCTGGGTCATTACGGCCACTGAAGTCTGTGAACGTAGGGGAGCAAAGAGCGGATAACCGCTCCACTGGTCAACACAAACCACATGTTTCTTCCCACCATAGTCAAAAAGATCCACTCCTACATGAGACATAGGAGGACCTAGGTAGGATGAGGGTGGCTGTGAAACCCTGGGATTGCTCGGGAGAGAAGGCCGGTTAACACTGCACGGTTTGCACTGAGCAATCATCTGCTTAATGTCATTCAGCATCCCTGGCCAAAAATAAAGACTTCGGCACAGGTCATATGTTTTATTGACGCCAATGTGGCTCACATGAACTAATTTCAGCAGATGACGTACAGCCTTCCTAGGAATAACAATCCTTTTTGCATCTAAAAAGACCAACTCCTCATCCACAGACAATTGGGGCAGAACAGCTTTCATCAGCCGTGAATATTCACTTTTTTCGGTACTTTCCATAATGTCATGCTTAAACTGCACATAGTCTGAATCAATGGAATCCAGAATAATACGTAACTCAGGATGGCGTTCGACGGTCTGAGCTAGGCACACTCGAGCAGTGTCAATGGTGAGGTCCTCATCTTCCTCTGGAGCAAATAACGGAGCCCGAGACAAGGCGTCCGCAATGTGGTGGTTCTTCCCGGGAACCCACTTGGTCACAAAACTGTATTCCACTAGCTTCTCTCTAATTCTCTGCAGCCGAGGATTCCCAACACTAAACAACTCCTTCTGGAAAATACCTTCTAGGGGTTTGTGATCAGTCGCCACAGTAAAGTTAGTAGCCCCTTTAAGGTAGAAAGAGCATTTTGTCACCGCATAATGCACACCAAGACATTCCAATTCGATGGTGGCATAGCGTTGTTGAGTCGGGGTCAGAGATTTTGAACCACAGGAGACAATCTTAAATCGTCCCTGTATATAGTGTCCCATGGCAAAACCCAGGCCATGGAGACGAGAAGCATCCGTAAGAACAGTCACTGGAAGATTAGGGTTGAAGTGAGTGATCACCATATCACTCGTAAGCAGGCGTTTGACTGTTTCAAATTCTTCCTGATGTTCCTCCAGCCAGATGAAAGCATTCTTTTTGGCTGTCAGCTCTCGGAGTTTGACAGTCATGTGGGCAAAGTCTGGCACAAAGCCGGCCAGTTGATTTGCCAACCCTAAGAAAGAACGTACCCCAGTAACGTCCTTAGGCAAAGGAAAGTCCGTGAGAGCAACAATTCTCACTGGATCTGGCTTGACACCGTGGCTGTTCAACAACAAGCCAGCAAATGAAATTTCTGGCCCCAGTTCAAATTTCTTCTTACTCAAGATAATGTTCAGCTCTCGACACTTTTCAGCTATGACAGATATACGCTGTCGTAGCTCGGGCAAATCATTTGCCCACACCAGAATGTCATCCACGATTTTCCTGGCATATGGCAGGCCCTCAATAGCAAGATCAGAATGGCGGCACCATTCATCAGAAGAGCTACTGAGGCCCATAGGAGCCCTCAGATAACGGTATCTTCCGGAAGGCAGCAGGAAAGTAGTGAGCTTGGAGGATTCCTCATCCAAAGCCAACTGAAAATATCCATGAATGGCATCCATCTTGGCAAAGAATTTAGTGCCAGCCGGAATAGACTGCACGATATCTTTGACCGAAGGAAATGGATGCACTGGTCTTCTGACATACTTATTTAATTTGGTGTAGTCAGTCACCAAACGTACCCTCTTGCCATCCGGCTTGGGTACCCAAAATCCTGGAGCACACCAGGGCTGTGGCTCAGCCACCTTAGCAATCACTCCGGCAGACAGCAAGTCTGAAATTGTCTGATTGGCTGCTTCTTGAAAACGAAGTGGCACTTGTCTTGCTGTAGAGATTCGGAAGGGAATATGATTTTCCTCAAGATATATCTTCATATCAGGCACGTTCATGGGTGCTTTACCCAATTCATTGCGGAAAACACCTGGAAATTCTCCCATCACTTGTGCAGCCAGTTGTTTCAAACATTGTAAACCGGGCGTCACAGACCTTATCCTAGCAGGAAAGGTTGGGGTAATAACTTCCAAAGCCTGTAAGTCATGCCACGAAATGAGCATGGTACTGCCAATATTGTCTGCCACCAGAGCAGAGGTTTCATGAGTCAGCCCATCATAGGTAAAAGAAACGTCAGCCTCACCGATGACATTGACACCATGTCCCGTCAAGCCGACCATTTCTATTCTAGGTTTCTGGAGGAACAAGTTTGCTTGCTTGGCCAACCTTGCACTAATAACAGATTGGGTAGCACCTGTGTCCGGAACACCACTGACCAAAAGTCCATTCTTTGGATGACCAGCAGGGGCTAGTCATAACAGCACCTGCGGGGTAGGCTTCGAGTGATTAGGATAGCCAGAGTA
>JALZUF010000119.1 GCA_023301785.1 Alphaproteobacteria bacterium
TCCGAAAAAGTTCGTGAGAAATACGTTAAACATTACGAGCGTAAAACCAACAAGTCTATTCCTGCTGGAGAAAAGCTAGGTGAAAAGTTAGACGCAAAACAAACTGAACAAAGCAGCTAAGATGCGCAGCTTAATCTCTATCGCTAAGATCCTAGGATATGTTGTATTAACCTTGCTGGTCATCCCTCTCCAAGCCATTTGGATTGTATTTTTTAACAACACCAAACATCAATACCGCCTTGTCCAACTCTACGGCAAATTAACCTGTTTAATTTTCGCGATCAAAATTAAGTTTACGGGCCAAATTGAACAACATGACAAACTTGTTTTTGTCGGCAATCACATATCCTACATTGATATCATCACCCTTGGCTCCTTTATGAACGCCACTTTTATCGCGAAGTCCGAAGTGGCTGGCTGGCCGCTTTTCGGTTGGTTGGCACGCATCTCGAAAACAGTCTTCATAACGCGTACACGCGAAGCCGCACCACAGGCTATCTTAGATATTAAACAACGCATCCTCGAAAACACCTCTCTCATACTTTTCCCCGAAGCCACATCAACACAAGGAACAAGTGTTCACCCTTTTAAATCAACTATGTTTGAACTGTTTTTAGATTCAGACATTAAAGATGATCTCATCATTCAACCCTTCACAATCTCAGTCGCGCGTGTCGATGGTAAGCCACCACAAAGCAACAACGACCTTGATGCTTACGCATGGCACGGTGATATGACCCTTGTGCCACACCTATGGGCATTGGGTAAAAGAACGTCTGTGACATTAAATGTGATAATGCACCCCTCTCGCCCCGCATCAGGCTATACGAATCGTAAGAAGTTTGCGCTTGATTGCCACACAGATGTCGCTGGCGCGCTTCAAACATTTTGAGACTCAATCTTATTTTAAGCCCTTGATTTAAGTTTCATTTCAGCCTAAAACCATTTTTATCATTTTGAACAACACGCTGTTGGAGGCACCCATGGAAATTTCACCTGAAGAACTAATCAAAATTCAAGCCTTCTTGCGTTCAAAATTTGGTAATGAAGGTTTGGCTGTACGTCCACGTACGCAAACTGCTGATTCTATTGAAGTTTTAATCAATGGTGAGTTTATCGGCCTTGTTTACAAAGACGAAGATGAAGGCGAAACATCTTACGATTTCAACATGGGCATCCTTGAAATCGACCTTCCTGAATAAACTTTCATTCATTTTCCCACATCGAAAAGCGTAAATCATTGAATTTATTTTGCTAATTACCCCTTAAACAGGGTAAAATAGTAAACATATGCGCAATACATACAAATTTCTATTCTCAAAACTTAGCGTCAAAGTCGTTTTTTTGGCTGTTTTTTTGTTGGCTAATGCTTATTCAGGACACGCTGCGGCACAACACGTATCCAGACCAGATACCCTCAGCCAAAGCTATGGCTGTGCTAATGATACATGGATTGCGATGACAAACCGCGCCGCCATGGTCACAAGACGTCAGGATATGATGAACAAACGCTATATCATCAAACCCGACTCTGTCCTTCAATATAGTTGCTTCGTAGGGGAGCTTGAGCGTGCTGGCTTAGAAATAGCTCCTATCTTTAGTAACGGCGAACAATGGTTTGACCGTGAAGTTCCACTTGGCGGTGATTTTTTAACACGTATGCAAATTTACAGTGAAGAAAGCCTAACGGAAGTTCACTCGCCTGCCCCACCAGGATCGTTCACCTTGGTCATGGAACCAGGCCATAATTATAGAAGCAATCCTGCCCTGTATTTATATCTTCTTTTACAGCCAGACACGCTCGAAAAAGCTATATTTACAACTGTATTGGAGCAGCTTATACTTTATACAGAAGGCCATTTCACACACCCTGTTCTTGCAGGCACAACAGAATATACCCCCCCTGAGTTCATGTGCAATAACATGGCCGCCATTTGGCAGGCCGCAAAATGTAAGAACTTTGATGATGAATCGGCTTTTTACCGCTTGGAGCAATTGGAAGGAACAGATCCTCGTATCTTCCCGCCCAATATGTTGTGTGAGCTATAATGATAAAAGCCACAATAACAAATCACAAAAGCATATTACTCGCCGCCGCTTTAGTCTGCCTATCAAACTTTTTTGCTAATAGTTCACAAGCACAACTGCTTAACGTTTTAGTTGACCCACCATGCGAGACAACAACTTGTATAAGTACAGAAGCTTTATTACTAGCTAATCACGCTGACGTTATATTCGACCCAATGCCCGTCTACGTCATCGATATTTACCCCGTTGAACCCTGTGAACTAAATATTCCAGACCCAACAGGCCCCACTGTATTTAAACAAGTACGCGGCGGACTTATTGAATTTCCTGACACATTTTGTTCTTCACAAGGTTGTAACCCGGTTGGCGTAGAAGGTGGCGGAAGACAATGTGTGAAATAGCCGCACCTCCACCTCCCCCAGAAACTCAAGGAGATGGAGAAGAAGGCGTTGATGAATAACCAATATTTAATAACAACAGTTAAAAGTAAATAATTAAGTACTGAGGACTAAAATATAACAGATGTTTGCTTAAAAACATGAACATGAGGTATAATAGTAAAGATGAAAATGCATAAGATAATTAAAAAAGCCGCTTTAGCCCTTTCGATATTGTTTATATATCATGGAGATGCTATCGCACAGATTGCCCCCGCCCCACAGCCATGTGATCCAGGGTTTTACGATCAAATGCGATCACGCGCATGGCTAGAAGCTGAGCGCGAGATTATGCAGAATCAAAATCTTATTTTTAAGCCAGACAGCGTTTTAGAATATACGTGTTTCGATCACTTCGTGGCCAAGGCCGCATGGGAAGGTGGCGACATATTTACGCACACCACATATTTCGGTGGTGTTCCCTTAATTGAACGTGAAAGCGTTTATGCTTTAAACAACGTATTAGAAAGAACTGTTTTTGCTTCATTAGACGCCTATCGTGGTGAAAACTTCTTCCATGCCCTTCTTGGTGGGCGTGGTGAATTTCTTGATATCGGTGCAGGTAGTGTGAAAGCTATCACCCCTCCGCCTGGTACAGAAATATTTGCCCCCAATGCTTATGAATACGAACCATATACTTGCGATGTCATGGCAAAAGTATGGGCGAAAGCGAAATGTTTAAATTTTGTCCATAATGCTGACTTTGCTGACAATGATGGCTTCTACCCTTTTGAAGACCTGGAATGTGCGGAAGGCTCACCTCCAGGATGTAAATTAATTGAAGGATATAAAACATTCGATGAAGTTCGTGAATTTCCCGCTGGTTTGGAGTGTGACCCTGCCGTTATCGACCCACGCTGGGAAGAAGAAATAATTACAGCCGACAATTTGGATCAGGAGCTATATTTGTTCCAAACACCATTAGGCGAGATTTTCTTTGATGTCGCGGAAAGAACAATTCCAGGTTTCTGTACAGATCCTATCCTAACGGGGATCACTATTAAAACATCAAAATCCACTGACGCTGGCGCAGATGCTGTATGCTCGAACCCAGGTTGTACCTATAATGGAGCTACTTGCATCTAATCCTGCGATTTTAAAATCACTGATTTAATATTCTCAATCTCTTTAGGTTTTAATTCCATTAACTTGGCCATAACTTCCATATTCTTGGCCTGATCAATCTTCTCTGCATTACCAGATTGTGGCTTCGGCTTATTTGCCACAGGCTGTTTCGCCACAGGTGGTTCAATAGGTTGTTTCGTTAACGGCTTAACCACCCTCTCCTCTTGCTTATAATTCGTTTTAGGCTCTGCTGGCATCTTCGTAATACCCAATCCCTTCATGATCTTTGGGTTGCTCGCAACAATAGACCTGATTTTACTTAAAATCTGTGGGTCCATTTGTGCGCGGGTCTTTTTCAACTGCGCCATCGCATTTTCTAAAATCTGCTTGCGCCTTGCTGTTTGAGGCTTATTTGTTGGGGGTGGCGGCGGCTTTTTCACAAGGGCTATCTTTACTTTTCAAGGTTAATATTCAATGATCATACCATAGGAATGCATTAGAAAAGACAAGAATAACCGCTTATCCATGTTGAAGATATATCAAAAAATTACGGTAAAATGCGGCGCGCTGTTCGACAAAATCCTTGAGCTACGCTTGAAAGCCAATAAAGAAGACCCAAAACGCATTAGCGAGCGCCAAGGCAACCCTACATTACCACGCCCTGATGGCACACTAATATGGATTCACGCCGCCAGTGTTGGTGAAGCTCAATCCACTCTCATCCTTATAAAATCAATCACAGACATAAAACCTGATGCACAATTCATGATCACAAGCGGTACTGTCACCTCCGCAAAGCTGATGGCTGAACGCCTCCCTGACAATGCTTTTCATCAATACTACCCCCTAGATCGCCCAGATTGGGTCAACAGTTTTATTGAACATTGGAAGCCAGACATGATCCTATGGATGGAATCTGAGCTTTGGCCAAATATGCTAGGCGCAATAAAGGCCGCTAAAATTCCTGCCCTATTAGTAAACGCACGCCTATCTAATAAATCATATAACGCATGGAATTTATGCAGCGGCATGGCAAAAGAGCTTCTCTCTACATTCGAGATTATCCTATGCCAAACTACACAAGACCAAGCGCGCTTTGAAAAGCTAGGCGCGCCCAAAGCAGTCACCACAGATAATGTTAAGTTCAGCGCCGCACCGCTACCCATTAGCAACACCAACCTTGAGAAGATGCAAACCGCCATCGCTGATCGTCCAACATGGGTTTTCGCCAGCACGCATGATGGCGAAGAGCAACTTGCTTGCCGTATCCATCA
>JALZUF010000120.1 GCA_023301785.1 Alphaproteobacteria bacterium
TCTCTTTTCAAATCAATCAAGTACAGGCTAAAAATGGCGAGAGCTTTTTAGTGGCGTCTACCGAACATGCTATTGATCCAATCGAGCGTCCTACTGATGACACGCCATTTATTGAATTATCGTTTGATGCCTGCTGTGTTGCCTCGCTTGATGGAAAATTTTTAAATATAAATCAAAATTTTTCCAACTTACTAGGCTATGACCTCAAGGATTTAGAAAAAATAAATCTATTCGATGTGATAGCAAAAAATCATCAAGAAAAATTCACTTCTTCATTTAAAGCTCTTCAAGTTAATGGTGAATTTTCTAACATAGAAGTTGATATTATTGACAAACAAGGCTCTACGCGCTGGCTGGAGTGGAAGCATAAGATCATTAACAATAAGCTCTATTGTTCGGGCCGTGATTTAACCCCTCTCAGGTCTTACAAAGAATCTTTCGATCAACAGAAAGAAAAGCTGGAAGAAGCAGAAGCTATAGGACACCTAGGTCGATGGGAATGGAAAGTTGGTAGCGATAATATCTTTTTTTCAGATCAACTATACCGAATTTTTGGCGTTGAAAAAAGTAGCTTCAAGCCAACGTTAAAGAATATAACTGACATGATTGATCGTCGTGATTCGGGCCGCATGATGCAAGTTTTTCAGCGCGCTATAATTGAGCAAAATGATTATGATATGGATTTCAGACTTACAACTGCTGACGGTAAAACAAAGTACATTAAATGTGAAGGCCGATGCACTATAGATCAAGATGACGATGTAACAGCTCTATACGGGATAATGCAAGATGTCACTCACGCCACACAAAAAGAACTAGACCTACTAAATGCTAAAGACTGCGTTGAGCGTGCATATGCTGCGAAAACACAGTTCCTTGCAAATATGAGCCACGAATTAAGAACGCCTTTAAATGCCATTATTGGTTTTTCAGAAATGATTGAACGGCAGTTGCTGGGTCCTATTGGAACTGAAAAGTACCTTGAGTATATAGGCGGCATCCGTCAAAGTGGCGAACATTTATTAGACCTAATTAGTGATATTTTGGACATGTCTAAAATTGAAGCTGGGAAATACGAACTCAACCTCGAAAAATTCAACATTGCAAAAATTATTCGTATGGCAGCCCATATGATGGAGGGGCGTGCCCTTGATGCAGAAATTAAAATTAATTTGGATATTGAAGATGACCAATGTCAAATTGTTGCAGATCGACGTGCTGTCATGCAAATGATATTAAATTTATTATCTAACGCTGTTAAGTTCTCTCATAAACAAGGCTGTGTAACCCTGAAACTTATGACGGGTAAAAGATTCACGCACATCATAGTAGAAGATAAGGGTATTGGCATACCTGCCAATAAACTAGCAAATATCACCATGCCCTTTGAGCAAGCCGAAACAGATTACACCCGTGAGTATGAAGGATCCGGTTTAGGGTTAGCCATCACCAAAGAATTAACAGAAATTCATGGTGGTAATTTAGTTATAGAATCGGAATTAAATATTGGAACAACAGTTACGATAAAACTTCCTTTGGAAACGAAAAAGTAGAACTAGGCAGATTTCGCTTTTTCAGCATATTTTTCAGCCCGTAAACATTCTAATAAACCATCTTTATATGTTGGGTATTGAAGCTTTACACCTAGCTCCTGTTTTATTTTATGGTTCAAAACATGTTTATTATCATTATAAAAACTCATTGTTATCGGCGCTAAATTTGCTTCCTCAAACGGTATCGCAGGGGGCACAGGTTGGCCTAAAATCTTACAAGCCTCTTCAAGAACATCATCACTTGGAGCAGGCATATCGTCTGCCAAATTATAAATTGTGCCTGGTTTAGGGTTTAAAAAAGACTGCCATAAAACCTGAACAATATCTTCAACATGAATTCTATTAAATTTATGACCAGGTTTTTGAATACGGCGAGCAGCTCCCGCTCTAATAGAATCTAAAGCACTACGACCTGGCCCGTAAATACCAGATAATCTAAATATATGAACTGGAACACCATGATTTTTATATAACGATAACCATTGCTGCTCTGCCAAGGCTCTTTTTGAACCTCTTTTAGAAGTAGGAGCAACCTCAGATGTTTCTGAAACTGTTCCACCCTGACGGTCACCATATACACTGGTACTTGATAGATAGCCAACCCATTTTAAATTTTTTAAATTAACTAAATCGTGCGCGTGCGCATTAAAAACGGGATCACCATTTGAGTCTGGTGGCGTAGAAATAAGCAAATGTGAAAATCGGTTAAATAGCGTATCAGGATCTGCGATTGGATGTTCTTCATCAAAAATTCGCGCTCTAATACGACGGGACCATAATTCTTTTTGTCGGTCTTCATCACGGATCGTGCCGCCAATAGTCCAACCCTTATCCCTGGTTTTTAAAGCGTGCCCTAAATAATCAGCCGTATACCCATATCCAAAACAAAAAAATCTTTTACGCATAATTTAAGGGGCTCTATCAAACTTTAAAAATCAACGTTTTCGTAATGATCCACTGGCTTAAATCCAGGTACTTTATCTTGTAATAAAGGTTTGAAACTAGGGCGCGACTTGATACGTGCATACCACTCTGCTGCATTTTGATGTTCTTCCCAAGGTACATCGCCAATATAGTCAATAGCGGACAAATGCGATGCCGCAGCAATATCTGCTAAAGAAAAGTTATCACCTGCAAGCCATTTACGTTTTTCCGTCAAAAAGCCAATATAATCTAAATGGTAATGAATATTTGCGTTTCCTGCACGAATAGAAGGAGCATGGGGTTCACCTAGTTTAAGCATAGGCTTCATCAACTTTTCACCCAACAGATTGTCTGAGACTTCACGATTAAATTTTACATCAAACCAGCCAACCAAACGTCTAGTTTCTGCACGTTGTATTGGATCGGATCCTAACAGATTTGTTTCAGGATAAACTTCTTCTAGATACTCACAAATAACCTGTGAGTTCGCCAGTGTTGTGCCATCAGCTTCGATAAGAACAGGCACGTCCCCCGCAGGGTTCATCGCCAAAAACTCTGTACGTCTTTCCCAAATTTTTTCAATTTGGTCTTCAAATCCTAGATTTTTTTCGGCTAAAACCACACGCACTTTACGTGAAAATGGGTGTAACCATAGGTGAAACAATGTTCTCATAAATCTGATTATATCTCACTTTTTGAGATTAAACTAGCCCCGATAATATGTCTTTAACAACTCTATTTTATTGTAATTGTGCGACTACAACAACGCTCATATCAACATTATGTCCTACCAAATCAGCAGATTGCCATTCCACGCCACCAAGGTCGTAATCTAATCGATTCAATGTGAAAGTTGCATTCATATAAGCACGTTTAGATTGACCTTGTTCTACAATATCAAGTTGGAACGGGATATTAAGTGGCATTGTTTTACCAGCTAGACTTAGATTGCCAATCACAATGTAATTTTGCGATGCTTTTTCTATAGTAATTGATTCAAACTTTGCAAAAGGAGATGAGGATACCTTAAACCATTCTTCCCCCATCATTTGAGAATTTCGTTCCGCATCCCCCGTTTCAACAGATTTTAAATCTATCATTATCTTTGCTGATGCGTTTTCTAAATCATTTCTATTAAAAACAATATCGCCACTAAAATTTTCAAAGGATCCTTGAAATTCTTTATTATAAACATTAGCAGTAAAATCAATACGGCTTAGGTCACTTTGAATAATCCATTTATCTTTTGAAGCAATCTCTGATGATTTTTCTTGGAGAGAGTTAGAGACAATTTCTTTTGCTTTTTCATTCTCAATTGCTAGGCGATCTAAAACTAAAAGCTTAAAAAGTCCACCTAGAAATAAAACAAAAATTATTACAAGGATTCCAATAATAATTTTAGATTGGGACAAAAGCATCCTATTAAGAGTAATATCTTTATCAATGAAATGATGTTTCAAAGCACCCAAAATATGTAGTGTAATAACCAACACAAATATATAAGCAATAATCGCGTGCGTTTGATTTGCTAACCCAGAAAGTTCAGGATTTTTTTCTAAAATGTCAGGCATCTGAATACCGAAAAATGAAACGGGGTGTCCACCCGCAGATGACATGACCCAACCTGACAGTGGCATAGCGATCATCGCTATATACAAAGCAAAGTGCGCTAACTTCGCTAACCACTTTTCCCAAGTCTTATGAGTTGGTAATGACAAAACCGGCTTTGAATAAAAACGCCATAAAATTCTAATAAAAACTAACCATAAAATTAAAAGGCCAAAAGATTTATGAAGCCCATAAATTTCAAATTTAAATGGATTAGGCGCAAGACCTTCCATAAAGAACCCCATTAAAATTAAACCCATAATTATGAGTGCCATAGCCCAGTGAAGGCATTTAGAAAAAATATTATATTTTGTGTTCTCTTGATTTTCTTGCATAGATTTAATTATTTAAAATTTCACCATTTTGACGAAGCCCTTCAACTTCTATCATCACGTCAACTTCATCACCAATTAACGGTAAACCATATTTCATTCCAAAATCAGAACGTTTTATTTTTGTTTTTGCACTAAAGCCCGCAACATATTTTTGACTAAACGGGTGCACAGCCGCTTTATTGAAAGTTACATCCAATGTGACAGGCTTGGTTACATTTAACAAAGTTAAGTCGCCGACTATTTTTCCTGTTTTATCGCCAGTTTTCTGAACTGATTTTGATTTAAAAGTCATCGTTGGGAATTTTTCAACATCAAAAAAATCTTTATTTTTCATGTGGTCGTCCCATTTTTCATCATCCATATCAATACTTTTTGTTTGGATGGTAATTTCAACTTTTGATTTCTCAGGCTCGTTTCTGTTGAAGTGAAAATAGCCGTCATAGTCATGGAACTCTCCTTGAGATCTAGAAAACCCCAGATGATCAACGAAAAAGAGAATTTGTGTATGCGCTTTATCATATTCATAAATTTCTATATTTGCACGTGCAGGACTAGATGCGAGAAACAAAGCAACTGCAAAAAAAGTAAAAAATTTCATGTTTTTAATTATCCTTTATTATAAAAAATTATGATTATAGACCCAATAGCCTAACCATCCGCCGCCAAGAGCAAAAAGCCAGACTAACGAGCCATACTTCCAAATTAAGGACTTATCATTCTCGATTTGATCTTTAGTGGCATTTCGTAAAATAACGTTTATGACGCCTAAACCGACACCAAATCCCATTAAAAGTCCAAAAATACTAAATATGTAGACCATTTGAAATATCTTCTTTATTGTCTCGATAACAGGAATAAGAGTACCAAAAAAATGGCATTTTACCACATTATTATTTTAGCTTTAGTACAGGGGATAACGGAGTTTCTTCCGATTAGCTCAAGTGGACACCTTGTTCTATTCCATAATTTAACAGGCAATGGGAATGTTGATTTATGCTGGGAACAAAACAGGTTATTAGATGTCGCTGTTCATGTCGGCACACTCCTATCTGTACTTGTATACTTTCATAAAGACATCTTAAAAATGATGGGCGGTATGTTTTCTACTCAATCGGAAGGTTTCGGCCTAATGAAACATCTGATTGTGGCATCAATCCCAGTCATTATTTTAGGCTTCATCTTACAACAATTTCAATTTTCATTTTTATGCTTACTAGAAGTCATGGCTTGGATGACACTTATTTTTGGTATCGTTCTTTTAATTGCAGATCGCTTTGAGCAATCTAAAACATTAGAAGAAATGAGCCTAAAAAATTCATTGCTCATAGGCCTGTCGCAAGCCTTAGCCCTCATTCCAGGTGTAAGCCGTTCAGGGATCACAATGACAAGCGCAAGGTTTTTAGGGTTTTCACGCGTAGAAAGTGCGCGCTTTTCTTTACTACTTTCAATCGTAGCTATTAGTGGTGCCGGGGTACTAAGTAGCTATGACTTATATGAGAGTAATAATCTTGAGCTTAATCAATCTATCGTTATAGCCGTATTACTATCATTTGTGGCAGGTTGGGTTTCAATTATGCTGATGATGAAATGGCTTGCGAAAGCAAGCTTTAAACCCTTCGCAATCTATCGAATTATCTTGGGTGTGTTTTTGCTTGTCGGCATATATGGCGGCTTCTTTGGCGGTTAAGTAACCCTACTCATTTTGTAAATTCAGCTCTGCTAGCCTTATTTTAGTATCGCCATAGCTTTTCTCATGAATAACAGAAATTAAGGGACAGTTTATAATTTCATGCCCTGCCGTTTCAATAACGAATACGCAATCTTGATTGACCCATCCCCCATCCAATAAGGCTTCTAATGACTTATTGATTAAATTTTTATCGTATGGAGGATCCAAAAAAATCAAATTGGCAGGTTCTATATTATCTGGCTTTGATTTAATTTTAGTCGCGTCTTGAATAAAAAGGTTCGTATTATCTATTTCTGCTAAATTTTCTATATTCTGCTTACAAAGGGCATAAGATTTTTTACTAACGTCAAAAAACGTACAACTTTGTGCCCCTTGGGATAAAGCCTCCAGCCCTAAGGCCCCAGTGCCACAAAAAGCATCTAAAACAACAGCATCTTCCAATAACGCTCTGGAGTTCAGCATATTAAATACAGCTTGCCTGATCTTATCAGACGTAGGGCGTACAGCATTATCGTTAGGCGTAATGAGTTTCCTATTTCGATTTTTACCACCGCAAATTCTCATTATTTGAAAAATCCTGACAACTGATCTTTAAGCACAGTTCGTTTAATCTCCATAACTGATCCTTTTTCCAATTTACCCAGTTGAAATGGCCCGTAGGATAAACGGATCAATCTGTTTACATTCAAACCGATCGCTTCCATTACATTACGTACTTCACGGTTTTTACCTTCTTTCAGGGCTATCTCAATCCACGCATTATCGCCTTGTTGTTTTTCCAACGTGGCCTCAATTCCCTTATATCGGATTTTATCGTGCACAAT
>JALZUF010000121.1 GCA_023301785.1 Alphaproteobacteria bacterium
GGAATTGCGCAATGGGTGGCAACACCAGGGTAGTCTAAAGGCGGTTAAAGCTTAGTAAGGGCGAATAAAACAGAAATCTAATTTGACTTAAATCAAGATAAAGTGAGACTATAAATTGTTATGTAAGCCTTTTACAAAAAGAGGTTTCAATCGATTAAAATAAAAATGAAAAACTATTTCTTAAAAACAAGCCATCATTTAAAACCGGCCTTGAAAAACTATAATTTCAAGTGGGCGGCGATGTGTCTTGTTATGGGAAATTTAGCTTTTTCGCCTGTGTCTATAAAAAGCGTCCATGCACAGGATGCTGACGGTGAGCAGCCTTTAAGTTTAGAAGATTATATGCAAAATAATGAGCCTGCTCAAGCGGGTTTGAACTCGGCGCAATCTGCGCAACAAGAATCGGGCGTTCCCGCGACCTCTGTGTTTGATCGACTGCAAAATGCTATTGAAAGCGTAACGGTTGCAGACGAAGAAATTAAAAATGAAGATGATGCGCTACCGCAAGTCAAAACAGAACGTACTTTGAAATTAAAGGGCTTTGGCACAAACAATCCTGATAGCGATATTGAAGTCGGCTTTGGCAATCAAATGGCAGATCAATCGCAAGTGGAATTAGAAGAGGAAATTCGTAGAGAAGCTTTCGATGCCGCAATCACAGGCCTTTTCCCAATGCGTCCTGACCAAATTCGTGAGCTGTTAAAGGTTTATGACACAACGAAGCGCGCCGTTGAAAAACCTATTAATGGTATTCCAACGCCCCGCATTAATGTCACGACTATTGGTTTGGACCCTGGTGTTACACCGATGATTTTGAAAACGGCTGTCGGGCACGTATCGACGTTGAATATTTTGGATATTACAGGCGCACCATGGCCGATTCAAGATATTACGTGGGCGGGTGATTTTGAGGTGACTGAGCCAGCGGAAGGCGGTCACATCATCCGTGTTGTTCCGTTAAAAAAAGAGGCGTACGGCAATATGTCGATCAGTCTTTTGACGTTGAAAACGCCCATTTCTATCATGCTTAAAACAAGTATAGATGAAGTGCAGTATCGTGTAGACGCTAGAATTCCTGAATATGGTCCATTTGCACAGGCGCCCTTAATCCAAGGTGGCGTTGACCGTGTTGCAGGAAATTCTCTTATAATGTCATTGTTAGATGGCGTGCCACCTAATGCAGCTGAAAGGCTGAAGGTATCTGGTGTTGATGGACGTACCAGTGCCTATAAGGTGAACGGCATGACGTATGTTAGAACACCGCTTGCCCTTTTATCTCCTGGTTGGGAGCAATCTGTTTCTTCGGCAGATGGAATGAATGTTTATGCCCTCAATGAGACGCCAATTTTATTATTGTCTGATCAGGGGCGTTTTATGCGTGCCAGTCTAAATGCCGAAAAGGATATTTTCGATGAATAATGACGATTTTGATTCAGACGACTTCGAATTAGACGATTTCGACAGTGATTTTAACGATCTTGATGGCGGCAATAAAGGCACATTGGGCGATTTGTGGCGCAATAATCCTTTTGTAAAAATTGGAACGATCATTCTCGTGATCGCATTGTTTGTTGGGATTATTATTCTTTTAGGCGGTGATAAAGAAAAAGAACAATTCTCGCGCGCTGGTAAGACAAGCGACGTGACGGAGACACCAGGATCAGCCGAAGTTTCAGAAACTTATAAGCAGGCTATTGAAGAAGGTAACACAAAACGTTTGGAAGAAGCTCTGCGTCAGAACGAAAGCGCTGTGCCGATGCCTGTTGAAGCGCCAAAAGGCGTTATTCCCCTTACGCGTAATGATAAACAAGAAGAAGACCCTTTGGATCGCTGGCGTCGATTACAAAAAGAAAAAGTGACACGCGCTTCCAAAATGGCACCAGAGACAGTCAATACTGAACCTGAAGTTGACACGAAAACGCCGGCTATTCAGGCTCTTTCAGAGGCAATGTCTGCGCAAATGGACGGTGTTCTTAAAAATCAAAAGATCAAAGGATCCCAGAACCTTTCTGTAGCGGATATTGAATATCTTGAAGGTCTGCAACAAAAAGCAGATGAAAAACGAGAAAAAGAATTAGAAAGACGCCGCGAGCAAACCGGTGGAGACGAGAGTATAGATCGAGGAGAAGATGGTGATATTTTGTTGCCTGCAGGTACGATTGAATATGCACAACTTTTGATTGAAGCAAATACGGATGTTCCAGGTCCTATCTTAGCCGAAATTATGACCGGGCCATTTAAAGGTGGGCGCTTAATTGGTAATTTTACTGAAACTTATAATTACTTAACATTAAGTTTTAATACGATTGTTTTAGAAGGTATTGATTACTCAGCAGATGCTGTTGCATTAGATCCTGATACCACATTACCTGGTTTAGCAACGGATATTAATCGCCGTTACTTTACGCGTGTTGTTTTGCCCGTTGCGGCAGAATTCATAACAGGCTTTGCGGAGGCAGTAGGAAATTCGGGTAACACAACAGTGACAATATCTGGTGCAGACAGCATATCGCAAAGTACATCGAATAATCGTGATGATGATCAAGAGGTTGCGCTAGGTATTGCGCGCGCCGGTACAGAGCTTGGCGGAATTATTAACGAAATTAAAGATAATTATCCCCAGCAAATAAGAGTACGTGCAGGAACAGCGATAGGCGTTCTTTTTGTTGATGCTGTTGAAAATGATGAAGATGAAGACATTACAGGTCCATACGAGCGCTTGCAAACTGGCATTGGCATCAATGATAATGAGGCTAATAACGCAGGTGGAACTAACAATATCAATACAGGTGGTGCGAGCGGAATTTTAGGAAATTAATTGCTGAATACTGGATAAAATTATGAGTGATATAAAAGACCCTAATAGTGAAAATGAAGACCCATTTTATGATGATGGCGACTTTGATGACGCGTCAGAAGAAAATTTCGATTTTGATGATGATGATTATTATGATGAGCTAGATGACCAAGGGGATTTTGACGTAGCCTCGATGGATGAGCCCGCTGATGCGCAAGATGGATGGGATGATGCAGACTTATTAGGTGCAGAAAAAAAATCTAAATTCAGTTTAAGCTTTAATACGATTGTAATTATCGGCGCTGTCATCGTTGGCGGTATTATAATGCTTTCTCAATTTAATAAGCAGGGCGCTGAAAAAACGGCTGAAACTTCAAAAGAAAAATTTACTACAGCCTTAAAAATGCAAGGTGCCTTTGAAGGTCCAGGTAAAATTGAAGAAGAAAAAATTCAATCGGTTGAATTAAAAGAAGAACAAAAAGAAAAGGGATTTTTGTTTGATGCCGATAATAAAGATCAAGAAAAGGAAGAAGCCACTGAGTCTGGGCCACCTATGCCTTTGCCGATCATTGTTGAGCAAAATATAGACGATACAACGCTGCAAGGCGTCCCTCGGAGTCCTTTTGATGATGTTGCAGATCAAGAAATTGTAGTTCCTGAAAGTGATGTGGCTGATGCC
>JALZUF010000122.1 GCA_023301785.1 Alphaproteobacteria bacterium
GCTTTAAAATGAAATAATATTTAGAATCATAGCAAAACTGGCTCCAAAATAAAAACAATGAATTATTTCATTCGTGCGTTTCAGTATAAAATTGTGATAAAATTAAAATGATTATTTTTTACACGCGACAAAAGCGTGCTATTTTTGACGTAAATATAAGGTTTTACATTGATTTTAAAGCATAAATTTAAATACTACCCCCTAATAGACATACGGTTCGTATTTCTATTCTTGGTTGTATTTTTCACTTTTAGTACTGCTTTTGCACAATCAGAGGATTGTGAAGACTGCACTTGTGAAAGTGGTTGCGGCGATGTAATCGGTCAAGTGCAAGCCAATGTTGATGGCAGCATAGAATTTGAGTTTGAAAAACTAAGACAATGGATTGTGAATAGCTTTTTTTACGAAGAGGGCGCGCCATTTGGTCAACCTCTTTATGCTTTGGCACTTATGACCAATCAATTAACAGCTGTTGGCATCCAACAGGTTGAAATCATTGGAACTTTTTTTGATGCAAAGCATCAATTAGAAACTCAACGCCTGTTCCAAACACTGATTGCTGAGGCACATAAAGACTATCACCCAAGTGAGGGGTTATGTGTTATTGGATCCGCAACACGTTCTTTATCAACATCTGAAAGACGTGCTGACTTAACACAGCTCGCTTATGCCAACCGAATGATGCAGCGCCAATTATTATCGCGTCACAATGTTTCAGGACTTGGAGAGGCTAATGATCGTGAAAATAGATTAAGACAGTTCATTTCTACTTATTGCCGACCAAGTGATAACTCTGGTCCCAAATCAGAAGGTGAGGATGTTGTTAATGTTCCTGGCTTAGAATTACTCTGTGGCGCCGGTGGTGTGAAGTCGCAATTAAACATGGATATTGATTTTTCAAGCACGCTTGAGAGCAAACTGACACTTGATATGGATTTAATTGAAAATGAAGGCTTCACCCCCGATCAACAAAATATTTTTGCATTAAGCGCCAATATTTTTGGTCATGAGGTATTATCCGCTGTTGCTGACCGTTTATTAGCCGATGGTCGAGGCAATATTCGTGAACTATTTAATTACTATGTACGTCAAAGATCCGTCGCCGCCAAAAGAAGTGTTGCCCAAAACTCTTTTTCTGCCCTTGTCGGTATGCGTACATCAGGAAATGAAGAAAGTGCACCGTTTGTGAAAGCCGTAATGGAAGAACTTGGTGTTGCACCCCGCGAGATTGATTTATATCTTGGGGATACACCTAGCTATTTTGCTCAAATGGAAGTTTTAACCAAAAAACTTTATCAAAGCCCGCAATTCTATGCAGACCTATACGACAAACCTGTCAATATTGAGCGTAAAGGTGTAGCGATGCAAGCCATCGGTATTATGCAAGACCGAGACATATATGATAGCCTTCTAAGAAGTGAAGCTGTTCTGGCAACCCTAGTCGAAACATTAATGATGGAAGAGCATGATCGCGTATCACGTGATATTGCAGATATCGAAACGAAAGGTGAAAAATATATTGAGCCATAAGCAAATACTGTTGAAGCAATTTTTCACTGTAGTCACCATCGTGCTGGCTATAGGTTTTTTTGACGGCTACCACAATAAATCTTTTGCGCAATGTGTACCTGTGGCGACCGCAAATGGTTATGAAATATGCGAACCTACCGAAATAGAATTAGAAGAATGCGAAGTAGAATGTGGCTGCGCCGATTGTAGTACAGTTCTTGGAGAGACACATACTGCTATAGCTGAAATGTTATCAGAAGCTTTTATTGAACATCGCATCTGGATGATTGATGTTTTTTTCACTGGGCATATTCGTTATGCGATGTCCTTGATGACACACCAAATGACCGCTGTTGCCATGGAGCAAGTTAAAATTATTGGCGGATTTTTTGATGCAAAACATCAACTAGAAACACAACGCTTATTTCAAAAATTAATGGCTGAAGCGCATAGTGACTATCAAACGAGCGAGGGGATGTGTGATATCGGCACAACAGCGCGAGGCCTTTACAGCTCAGACAGAAAAGTAGACTTAACAAAGCAAGTTTTATCCAAGCGTGTCATGGCGCGTCAATTAAGAAGTGGTCGAGGTATATCAAGACTTGATAACTCTGACATCTTAAGCCGTATTGGCATTTTTAGAGATAGATTCTGTAACAAACAAGATAACGCCGCCAATCTTGATTTTTTATGTGATGGCGTAGAAGCTCCAAGGGCAACAAAGAATAAAGATGTTGACTACACAAGAACAATCGATTCTGAACTCACTATAGACATCGATTTCAGCAAGGATGATGGCGCTGCACCGAGCTTAGATGAAGAGGCTGTTTACGCTCTCATGGCAAACTTATTTGGCCACACCGTATTTCCAAACATCAGTGATAATACATTTGCTGATGGGACGGGCGCGCCTAAGCAAACCGCTCATAGATATATGAACTTACGCTCTATCGCTGCAAAAAGAAGTGTCGCTCAGAACTCCATTAGTTCTATCATTGCAGAGCGTGCCGAAGGCGATAAGATTACAGAACATGCTCCTTTTGTAAAAAGTGCGTTGGTTGAGTTAGGCGTTCCACCAGAAGAGGTTAACTTGGTAACAGGCAATCATCCTAGTTACTTTGCGCAAATGGAAGTTTTAACCAAAAAGCTTTACCAAAATCCTGTGTTCTACACTGAGTTATATGATAACCCGACAAATGTGATGAGAAAAGGAACATCTATTCGCGCCATCAGCCTGATGCAAGATCGTGATTTTTTTAAAAGTTTGTTAAGAACAGAAGCCGTCTTGGCTGTTGCTTTAGAATCAATGCTGTATGAAGAGCATGATCGCGTCTATAGAAATTTAAACAAACTTGACCCAGATGGAGATCCTATAAGATGATAAGATTTCCATTACTTATATTAATGGCTTTTTGCCTTACAATTTCTTTTGCACCAAATAGTTTTGCGCAAGAAGATGAAGAACTATCTGAGTTCGAATGTGCACCTTTTTGTACTGGCGAAGATGGATGTGACTGTGAGACATCTGAATGTGAAGAAACAACTGCGAACTGCGGCCTTTCTTGTGGTACGTGTTCCGCAGATCAAGAAGAGGCGTCTTTAGGTCAAGCTGCTATAGAATTCGAAAACCATAAAGCTTGGTTTGTTGATTTATTTTGGTTAGATGCGATCCCTGAAGATCCGCCCGGTTTATTAGCGGCAATGATGTTAATGACCGAGCAACTCGTCTCTAATGCTATGGCACAAACGCAAATGATCGGAAGTTTGTTTGATGCAAAACATCAACTAGAAACACAGCGTTTATTTCAAACAATGGTTGCTAAGGCTCATAAAGATTATCACCCAAGTGAAGAACTTTGTGAAATTGGAACTATTGCGAGACCTCTCGCGGCCTCAAACAGAAAATCTGACCTTGTCTTCCAAGCTCTTTCAAAAAAAGCAGTTGATCGCCAAATTTTAGCAGACAGAACACTCGTGACTGATGGTGGTGCGATGTCTGACAAGCCTAGCCGCCTCGTACAATTTATTAAAGTATTTTGTGACAAACAAGATAACTCTGAGAATTTAGGATTGTTATGTAAGAAAGGAAATACCGATGTTCGACACAGAAACATTGATATTAATTACACAGGTACAATTGACCTTCCTCTTACATTAGATGTTGATTTCCAAGACCCTGCCGTAACGATTGATGAAATGGCCGTCTTTGCGTTGCATAATAATTTGATTGCCCATGAAACAATGCGATTTGTTCCTGGTACAGCTCTGATTGCACCAAACGGAGAACCTGCTTTTGGTCCTGCCGCAATTGATTATTTAGATAGTCGTGCACTGGTAGCAAAACGTAGTGTTGCCGCAAACTCCTTATCTGCTATTACAGCAATGAAAGCGCGTGGAAATGGTGATTCAGAAGCCTTCATATATGCCTTAATAGATGAATTAAACCCTGGGCTTTTCAGCCCTGCAGAAATTGCAAAATATATTGGTGAAAATCCAAGTTACTTTGCGCAAATGGAATTGCTCACTAAGAAATTTTACCAGCATCCAAAATTCTATTCTAACCTTTACGATAAGCCCGCCAATGTCTTACGAAAAGATGTAGCCATACAAGCCGCAGAGCTCATGCAAAAACGTGATATTTACAGAAGTTTTCTAAGGTCCGAGGCTGTGCTGGCAACAATGCTAGAAGCTGCCCTTACAGACGAGCAAAACCTCATTAAAAACGAGTTGAATCCTGGTGTTGAAACTGAGCGTCCATCAGACGCAGGCGGGGTTGGTGGATAATGAAATTATTAATTCCATTTACGTTGTTTATATTGTTTGCCTCACCCGTTTCTATTTCGCTTGCACCGCCTGCTTATGCCCAGGAAGAATGTGAAGGTGAAGAAGGTGATTGCCCCGCACCAAATTGTAGCTGTACGTCAGAAGATCTTGCCTACAACGAAGAAACAGGAGCACTCTTGGGCATTGAAGAAAGCTTTGTCATGCACCGCGAGTGGCTTATTAAAAATGTTTGGGAAGCGCATGTTTTACCCGCCATGATGTTAATGACACACGAAATTACAACAATGGCTTTTTGGCAAATGGAAGTTATTGGTAGTTTGTTTGATGCAAAACACCAGTTGGAAACACAAAGATTATTACAAGATATGCAAGCCACCGCGCATAAAGAATATCACCCAAGTGAAGGTATGTGTCGTTTTGGAACAAATACACGTTCCCTTGCAGCCGCAGACCGTAAAACAGATTTAACACAAATCAGTTTGGCGGCACGTTCAACCCAGCGCTTACTCCTAAACCAAGGAGGTATAGGAACAGGAAGTGCCCGTGATGAACAACGAACCCGGATGATTCAATTTAGACAAAAATATTGCAACCCTGACGATTTAGGATTTGCGATGTATCTTGTTTGTGAATCAACAAGTACGGAACGCCGTAACAAAGACGTGAACTTCATGCACACTGTAGGTTCAGAAGACACTTTACCTATAGATTTTTCCGATAGCGCCGTTAGCCCAACAGAAGAAGATGTTTTAGCCTTATCCGTTAATTTGTATGGACACCGCTTACTGCAACAAATTGATAGAAGGTTTCTAGCAAATGCAGAAGCGCACGTCGTTATTGAAGGGGCAAAAATGTACATGGATATCCGCGCATTAGCCGCAAAAAGAAGCGTTGCTTATAATTCCTTTGCAGCCTTTGTTGCAGAGAAATCATTGGGCGCGGGTGCTGCTGTTCCTTATATGCGCGAAATCTTAATTGAAATGGATATCCCTGAGGCAGAAATTGAAAAAATGCTCGGTGGAGGCTTGCCTAGTTATCATGCCCAAATGGAAATTTTGACAAAAAAGCTTTATCAAATACCAAATTTTTACAGTGACCTATACGGCAAACCTGTTAACATTGATCGTAAGAATGTATCCATGCAGGCCATTGGTTTAATGCAAAAACGTGATATGTACAAAAGTCAGCTTCGTGCAGAGGCCAATATGGCCGTATACCTTGAAACATGGGTTGAGCGTCTACAAGAGTACGAGACGAATGAACAAAACCCGTTTGTTGAGAATAGCGGATTGATCGAAAATTTAGGATTGGAGGCTGACTATGCATATCCAAACTAAAATGAAATTCTTACTACTGTTCATTGCAATTTATATTGTACCTATTTCACCTATTTATGCCCAAAGTGTATGTAATGTTACAAACCGTCCACCTACCTTGGTAAATCCAATCATCATTGAGATCTCGAATGATTCTCCAACAATTTTTGTTGCGGATAATGATCGAGTGGGCTGCTCAGGACAAGTACACTCTTTTAATATTCCTGTTAATCGTGATGTAAAAGTCGTCATGAAGCCTGGATCTGCACCTTTAACACGCCCACTGTGGATTAATGGAGGGAGGAACGCACACATCGTAGGTATAGAAAGCCGTCCTTCAATACAGCCAGGATGCGGGGTCGGTCAAGGCCACCAAGTTAGAGCAACACAATTTAAAAATATCCATCCAAGAATACCAGGTAATAAAGCTTTCCGATTTGAGCAAGAAGGCACAACTTTTATTGAAGGTGTTGATATTGACCTTAACGGAGCTGAAGCGGATTGTTTTGTTATCCGAAATGATGGTAGATCCGCAGGAAGAGCAGGCGATAACTTTGCAAGCCAAAACAGAAATGTAGGAATTGTTAATACACGATGTGTCGGCATAGAAGGTCATGACGATTCAAACACGATTGGAAAAAGTAATTATATTGGTGATGGTATTCATGGTGATTTTTTACAAAACCAAGGAAAAGATAGTATCGGAAATTTTACTGCTGAAAATGTTACAATTCGCTCTGCATCAAACGGTACGACGCTACACCAATGGAACAAAACAGCGCCTAATTTAAATTTAAGAAATTTTGATTATGCCGCGGATGCTCGATTTTACGGTGACGATCCCTATGATAGAATTTCTCAAGGTTTGGCATTAACAGGTGGTAAAAATCCAAATCTAAGTAATGTTTATATAGATGAACCAAGAGGTCTTAATTATTTATTATTAAGCGGTCAAAATAGAATAGGCGCCACATCAGGTGGTAACGTGACTGCTAATTCTAACATCAAGGCTGGATTGCCACCAGTTGGACAATTTGCCCCTGCAAGTAAAACTGGACTAGAGTATAGATCTCCATTTGCAAATAACATCTCTGAAGAAGACAGCTTTTGTAATGTCGAATTTACGGGTGAAGATGCCTCTGAGGGCGGTGGCTTATCAGAAGCAGAGCTTCAGGCTTTACGTGATGAAACAGCAGCCCTTGTTCCAGAACCATTCGAAGCCGAACTTGAGCCAACCGCAGCCGACGTCGTCGCTGCAGCTGCGGCACAAGGCTTAGACATTAGTGCTGAAGAAATTACTGCTGCTGTTGAAGCTTTGGGTGTAGAAGCCGCCGCTGCAGAATTAGGCGTAGAAATTACCGCCACAGATGACCAATTAAAAACGGAATGGGTTAAAGCTTTTGTTATGATGACAGATCAATTTAGTCATATGATGGTGCAACAAGTGCAAGCCATAGGACAATTTTTTGATGCAAAGCACCAATTAGAAACACAACAATTATTCCAACAACGTGTTGCAGAGGCACACAAGGATTACCACCCTTCTGAACAGATTTGTGAGATTGGAACATTCGTCCGTGATTTGGCGGATGCGGAAGAACGCACAAAAATAACACGTAACGTTATCGCGCAAGCCCCCCTTAGCCGTGAGCTTGGCTCAGGTCTTGTTAAAACTTTCGATGGCATTAAAGAAAGTGATGCCAGAACACGTCGCGATCTTTATAGGAGTACATTCTGTAGTATTTATGATAACGCGCAAAATAACGAACTTATTTGTGGTACAACGCCTGGTGGACCAGGTGGAGAAAGCCAAGCTAGTAGTAAAGCGCGCCTCAACGCAGACCTTAACTACACGCAAACAATTGACTTACCATTAACTCTAAATGTTGATTTTACAGATGGTGTAACATCAGATGAAGAAACCAACATCTTTGCAATGCTCGATCAAATATTTATGAACACCCCTTTCCCTGCGCTTAGCTCTCAAAAAACTGTTCTACATAATTTTGTTAAGCCTTATCAAGAAATGCGTTCATTAATTGCCATTCGTAGTGTTGCGCAAAATAGTTTTGCTCATATTATTGCGGAGAAAACAATTGGTGCAGAAAATGATAAATCTGTGACGCCCTTTATCTATGCTCTATTAGAAGAAATGGGAATGAATAGTTATGAAGGCACCAGTCATCATGGTGATACAATCGCAAATTATTTGGGTGAGAGACCGAGTTATCATGCGCAAATGGAAGTCTTAACAAAAAAGATTTTCCAACATCCAGAATTTATATCAAATCTTTACGATAAGCCTGCCAACGTAAAGCGTATTAAGACCGCTCTTAATGCAATTAAACTTATGCAAGATCGTGACATTCAACAAGCCATGATGCGCCGTGAGATGCTAACATCTATGGTTCTTGAACTTCGCTTGCGTACACGTCAAAACAAACTTGCAAACCAAGTTGAAGGTGTTTTATCACAGCCTCCTGGTGAAGCCATTGATATTTATGGCGTTAGTGGGCAGCGCAGTAGGCCCGCCGAAGGCTTCTAAATCAACCTTACGCCATAAGCTTCCTTTGGCATCCTTATTGCAACACTTCTTTTAGACATGTGGATAACGCTTATAGAAAAACTCTATGGGCAACCCGTTTAAAAGGAATTTTTGATGACATATCAAGCACTTAATACAGCAATATCGGGCCTGCGCGCCGCGCAGACGCAATTAAGCACGATTTCTAACAACGTCAGCAATGCCACAACCGAAGGCTATAATAGGCAAATTGTGCCTCAAAGGACGCAAGTTTTGCGTGACTCTGGCCAAACTGTGGGTGTTCTCACCAGTCAAGTCATTCGTCAAGTCGACATGAATCTACAACGTGATCTTTGGACGCAAATCAGCGCGTCTTCTATGCAAAGCGTTCAAGTTGATTACTTACAGCAAATTCAAAACTTTAATGGGCCGCCTGATAAAGGGTTTTCAATCGCGGCGCAGATTTCAGATCTTAAAGATTCCTTTAGTGCGCTCTCCGATTTGCCTGATGATATTCAAGCTCTGGAAGCCACAGTTAATCAAGCAGTTATTGTTGCCGATAAATTAAATGATTACTCAGGACTGTTAACGCAGCTTCGTAACGACGCTCAGAACGATCTACAAACATCTGTGAACACCGTAAATAGCTTATTAAATGAAATCACATCTATAAATATTCAGATCAGAGGCTCTGAGAATATCGGAAACTCCGTTGCTGGTCTTCAGGATCAACGTGATATTGCCATCAAAGAATTAACCAACCAACTCGACATAAGCTTCTTTGAGCGTGCCGATGGTGTTCTTGTTGTTCAAACACGTGAAGGACAAGAATTAGCTGGTGATGTTGCTCATAGATTAGAATTTGAAGCTGTCCCTATTTCAGCCAATCAATATTACCCAGAAACGGCGAGCGGTTTATTCCTTATCAATGAAACAAATGGTGGCAGGCAAACACGCACAGACTTAACCGAACGTGTTATTGGCGGAAAACTTGGTGGTCTGGTTGAATTACGTGACGAGACCATCCCTTCTTATAACGCTCAGCTGGACGAGCTTGCCTATCAAATGGCGCATCGTCTTCAAGCACAAGGCTTAGAACTCTTTACCGATCAAAACGGATTTATCCCTGAAAATACCGCGCCTGATCCTGACACAATTCCATTACCAACGCCTGTGACTTACGTGGACTTCGCCCGCGTCATTAAGGTCAATAAAGACATCATAGATGATCCAACTATTCTACAACGTGGAACATATGATCCTGATGTTACGACACCATCAGGTGATAATTCGGTTATTCGCCGTGTTTTAGAATTTGGATTTGGTGATGTGCAATATCAAGAAGCCGTCGGTGTTGTTGATTTAACAAACGCAGGTGCTAATACACCCCTTCAAGAATTATTGGGATTACAAGGTACGAATACAGTGACCTTAGGATTAGATTTTTCTTCCTTCTTCGAAATTAATGATGGTGTAGAAGGCACAAACGATCTTATCGAAACATTCCAAGATGATTTCATAGACTATCCAATCAATGATGAATTTAGAGTTTCATTGGATGGTGTTGATGTCGTTATCGCTATGGATGACGTCAGTACAGCCTTCCCTATTGGTGATCCCAAAATTTTATCTGATGGAATAGCTTTTGGTGCAAACGGCACAATCAACAATGCCGCTGATCAACTTGTTTCTTTTATTAACACGCAGCTTAATATCGCAGGCGCCGATCCTGCAACAGAATTTGCTTCGATCAATACTTATGGTCAAATCACAATGGATAGTGTTGGTGATATTGAGGTTAGCCGATTTACAGATGCAACAAATACAACCCTTTTGCCTGATGCTATGTCAGGTCCAGCTTTTGATGGATTGAGCTTAATTGAAAATGTTACAGCGCCAACCAACCCTAACTTTACAGTACAAATAGGCAATAATCAGTCTTATACGATTGAAATCACTGCCACAGACACAGTGACTGAGCTTGTTGATAAATTAACATACGATCCAGCAAATGGAACTGGTGTTCCTGGTTTATTCGTTGATGTTGATGTGGCCACAGGTGGTCTTATTCTGCGTCCTGGTATTGATGATGATAATTTTGTTCCACCGCCACCTTTCACAACTGAACCGTTTTATGGTGGTGATATCACAATCACAGGCGGCCCATTTACGGCCACTGGCGCGACAAACGGTACACCTGATGGTATTAACATTATCAGTTCTTTATTTGGTAATTTCACAGGTACACCTGGTGTTGATCTAGCGGAGCGCTCCCCTGTTACAGATGTACAATATCAGTCTGAAATTTCTGATGGATCAGGAAACTTTACAAATTTTAGAAATAGAAACCTTGGGCCAAACGCGGCTATTTCAACAGGAATTTTCAGCGCGAATAACCTTTTAGATTTCGCACAAAAGATGATTGATGAAACTTCACAAGATTATCTACAAGCGCAAAGTGCATTTGAAAATGAAGATACATTACGCGGCATTATACAAAGACAGTTCAGTGATGAATCAGGCGTTAATATCGACGAAGAAATGTCAAATTTGATTGTAGTGCAAACGGCTTATGCCGCCGCTGCTAGGACAATCACTGCCGCTGACGAAATGTTTCAAGAACTCTTAAATTCAATTAGACGATAAAATTTATTAAACCGTAGGAGGTTTTAAAATGACTGGTATTTCAAACTTAGGGCAAGCGTTAGATCAAATCTCACGATTGAAATCACAACAAATCACCCTTGATAATTTCAGCACTCAAATTGCAACAGGTAAGAAAACTCAGCAATTCTCTGGCTTAGGCGGTGACGTTTTAAAATCACAACGCGCGCGTGCTGATTTAAATTCGATTGATCAATACTCAACAAACATTTCGAACGGTCAACGCCGTATGCAATTGATGATTAATTCTATCGAACAAATATCAGCGCAGGCCAATACATTAACGGGCGCGATGACATCCGTCCAAGGCGGGGACTTACCAAATTTTGAAACAACACAGCAACTGGCAACAGATGTTTATGATTTTATTATTGACCTTATCAATACGAAAGATGGTGATCGTTATCTATTTGCTGGATCAGATTCAGGCGTAAAACCTATTGATGATAAAGGTCAATTTGATGCATACTTGGGCGAATTTGTACCAAACGAAAATACAACTGACCCTCTACCTAACACCGTAGAGTCTGGGTTTTTAGGCGATTGGGGTAGTGGCCGCATCACAACAGATGAGTTCATTGATGCCTATTCAAACGTCAATGAAAACGCGCTTGGATACTCCGAAAGCCTTGTCAGTGGTACATCTGGAGAAGTTCGTATTCGCGTCGATGAAAATTCTGACTTTGATTACACACTCTTAGGCAACTCACCAGGTATGAAAGATTTGGTCATCGCGCTTGGCGTATTAAAAAATATGCCTAAGCCTGAAAATTCACCAGGTGCTTTAAATGATCCTACCGCTATTAATGCTGGCGAAGACATAGGACCGTTTCCATCTGCTGAAAAACAAGAGGCCTTCTTTGCTGTGGCAAATGACCTACAACAAAAAATTAATGCTGCCGTTGATCAACTTGAGCGTGAAGAATATCGCCTCGCCTTAGTCGAAGCACAAACAGAAGTTGTAAAAGAGCAGTACACTTATCAAACTAATTACCTTCAAAGTATTATTGGTGATGTTGAAGATATCGATCTGACCGAAACAGTCGCAAAACTTCAGCAAGCCCAAATTGGACTTGAAGCGTCATTTAGTGTCACCGCACTTCTTGCAGATCTAAGTTTGGTAAACTTCCTAAGGTAGGAAACTTTTTATAGACTTGCCATTGGTTGGATAATCACTTGGTTGCCTTGGATAACGGCCGTTAAATTACGCGGGCGCAACATATCGTTCAAAACAACATTCCATGCTTTTCCGCCTTCCCAAGAAACAGTAGTTCCGGTTTTAATCCCTTCAGAAAACCCATGCGTGTAATTCGATGGAATGACCTGTGACAGGGCAAGAGCAAGCGGTAAGTCACGCCCAAAGCCAACAGCTTGCGCGTAATTATTATTATCAACCGCCATCCGTTGCACTCTGGAATCAGCAACGCCAGCAAGCGGTGCAGGTTCTGCACCTTTCATTGGCGTTAAACCACTTGGGTTACTATTGGTAGAAGCACTTGGTGTTAAGAAAGTTTTCTTTGAAATTGATGCGGTTCTTGTCGCTGTTGGTATTTCTGGAAGTCTGTCTGGTTTTGCACCAGTTGTCATACCATTACCCAATTTAACTGGATTTAACTTACCAACTTTTTCATTCATGGCTTTATAAACTTCGCCTTGACTTAATCTTGGTGCAGAATAAGCAGGCTCGTCAGAATTTCTCAATGGGTAAGGGTCAATGACCAACTTATTACCACGTGATAAATTTCTGGATTGGCGAGGAGCAGCCTGACGAACAGGTTGTTGCATAAGCGGCGTTGGTGCTTGTGACACAGACGATCTTGCGGCAAGTGGTTCTGCCATGACTGTTGGCGCGGCATATCCATTATTCGATGCAGGCTCCATTGCTTGTGGTTGTGGTTGCATTGGTGAGCTTTCGGATTTTTTCAATGGAGGAACCCATTCAAAACCTGCTTTTGCTTGTTCGGCAAAAACAACGCCAGTGCTTAATACTAATATAAGAGCAAAAAATCGCATCGCTTATATCCTTCATTTTCAATTGTTAGAATATCTAAAAACTATAGATTTCTAGCGAAAAGACAAGAATTTACGAAAAAATATGATTGTTATCCAAAATCAATGAAACGGCGACGTCGAATTGACATCCATGCGGGACGATGTTGGCCGTTAAACCATGATCGAAAAGCACGTAGCGCACAAGGGAATGTAAGGCCACGTTTTTCCATTGCAACGAACACCAATGTGCTAATAACCGCGATAGCAAACGATGTTAGACGAAAATAAAAAATTAGAATGAAAAACGGAATAGCGGCACGCGCATCAATACCAAAAAACAGTACTGGTTTCATTGAATTGCGCCAATGCCAATTGGCTTTTTCTTCTGCGGTGTCTTCTGCCTTACCCATTATTCAGTATACCCTATACGATGGCCTAACCGCCAGTGGAATTTGAGAGGCGGATGTAATTACGGCGATCAATTTCACCATTTTCAAACAAAATCTCTGCACTACGCGCCATAGTTTGTCCATAAAAAGGGATCATACGCTGAATTTCAGCAGGCCAATCTTTAAAATCCATATCTAATAATTTTTCGCGAATATCATCTGTAAAACGCATCCACTCCCGAACGCCTGTACGCCCACCAGACACCTTAGGAACCAATGTTTGTGTCACAACCATACGTACAGTTTCCATGAGCGCATAGGCACGCTCAGAACGCTCATTTGGCTCAAACGTTGCGACCATACGTTGCATTGTTGCTGCCACGCCTGTTGTGTGCGTTGTTGTATAAACAGTGTGACCCGTTTGTGCGGCCTCAATAGCGGCTGAAATTGTTTCGCGATCACGGGCTTCACCAACAAGAATAATATTCGGCTTACGACGAAGCGCATTACGCACACCAGCCGAAAAGTCGGGCAAGTGTCTTGGGATTTCACTTTGTGAAATAAGTGAGCGTGGTGATTTAATCGCATCATACACGTACTCAATCGGTGCCTCATAGGCCACAATTTTACCGCACCCTCTGCGGCGTTCCATCAACATACGAATACCAGCGGCAAGGAGCGTGGTTTTACCAGAGCCCGTTGGCCCAGTTACAATGACAATGCCCTGACGCGGATTCCATGAGTTTTTTACGTCTTCTTCAACACTTAAGTCATCCATTGTTGGTGGTTCACTAGGGAGAACACGCATCGTAATTTGTGTTGAATCACGCCCACGTGACAAAATCGCCGTGATGTTCACACGAAAACGAATACGCGTATAACGATCTGGACGTACTTCATATGATAAGTCTAAATCTTTACCAGATGCCAAACGTGCCGTTGCATCAGGCCCATAAATTTTCGTCAAAAAGACATTCATATCCGCCGCATCAACAGGGCGGAACAACGCAGGATAAAGCGCGCCATTAATTTCGTTATAAACAGGTCTGTCTGTTTGAATAGTGATATCAGAAGAATCTTTTTTAACGCACCAAAGAAAAAAATCATCGACAATATCGTCACTGAAACGTGGCGGTTCATGCGGCCATGTTTCTGCAATATTGTCCTTACTCTTAAGGAGACTTACCGGTTTACGGGCTGCCATTTCTCGGATCCGGTCTGTAGTTTAGGGAGTTCAGTTATTGATAAGGCGCGATCACCAATACGCATTGTATTACCATCGCCTGTTACACCGCGATCAACCTGTACGGCATAAGGTGGTGATACCATATTTTGCGCAATGAGCGAGCGATAGCGCACCATACCTTTAAAATCAGCGGTTAGTTTATTTAAATCAGCTTGAAAAATTTCATCGGCTTGTTCAACACCCTTATCCCAGCCATCACGGACAATTTTCGCCCA
>JALZUF010000123.1 GCA_023301785.1 Alphaproteobacteria bacterium
TTATCAGATGTAAGGTTTCTTAAGCTTGTCGACATCAAACGAACAAGACGGTCAAAAACGATATCCAACATCGGCAGGCGTTCATAATTGACCATCGCCGAATTAATCAACGCCATCACACCAGACGTTTCACCTGAGTCAGACATATCGTCATCAAAACCAAGTAAAGAGTCGATCTCTTCCTGATTCAGAATACGATTATCTTCCTCAGGAAGCATATCGTCTTCAGGTAAATCAGCCGCTGTGTTTGCGGTTTTTTCTAACTCTTGTGTTTCTGTATCGCTCATATTTTACTTAATCTTCTTATTTTGTTGGTCACTACACCAACCTCGCAATTGCCATGCCACTTTAATAAACACCTCAAAAGTCAAGCGTCCTAGGGTTTACCCGCATAACAACCTTATTATTGTATCAGAATTTCCTGAAATAATACATCCTGAACCTCAACAGGATAGGCCGCAGCGTTAACACGGCTCAATAGCTCCATTTGCAGTCTGTAAATACCCGCAGATCCGCGTAAATCCTTAACGCGTAGCTCTCTCAAATACGTCTGGAATTGGTCAATGACACGCGGCATTACACTTTCAACCGAGATTTTGGCTTCTTCACTCTCAAGTTCAAGCTGAACACTAAGGCGCAAATAACGCGGCTGACCATCGGCACTACTTAAATTCACAATCATATCTGGGATTTTCAGAAACGCTGCATTCAGGTTTGCTGTCTCCTGCTCAACATCTTTTTCACTTGCATCAACAACTTCTTCTTTGGCAAGAACACTATCCAATGCCCCCGTCAAATACGCCGCCGCGCCGCCGCCGATAAGCAACAAAGGAAGCACCACAAACAAAATCAGCTTTTTGGCGTTTAAACCGCCGCTGGTTTCTTCTTCTTCCAGACCATCAACTTCATCATCATCCAAAGAGGCATTTACAACATCAGACATATTTTATTTCCCCATCAGGTTACTGTTAAGTCCCATTTATTATAATGAATACAATAACATATAAATTCGTAATTAAGCTTTAATTATAGAGACAATCTTATCTTTATAACCAGAATTTTTACGCAATAATGCACAAGCGTGTCCATATTAACGCCCCGCAGTAAATACGGTAATTATTGCCTTGAAAGGCCATTTATTCCGCCAAAAAAACTGCTTACGAGCCTATTTTTCAACACCAGATACAAACCAACCCATTGTAAAACAACAATATTTTACTCTGGCACAGCAAATGCAATGTTTCTACCGAATAATAACGAAAGTAATTTAAGATGGAAAATTCAGTCTATATTGGCTTATCAAAGCAAGTCACCCTTCGTGAGAACATGAGTATCATCGCCCAAAATGTGGCAAACGTGAATACTCCGGGGTATCGCGCTCAAAACATGGTTTTTGGTGAATACGTTGTCGATCCTTCACGAATGGAAGAAGATATTGCGATGGTTTTGGACTATGGCCAATACCAAAAGACTGATCCAGGCTCCATTAAAGAAACAGGTAATTCATTAGACATTGCCCTTGTTGGTAACGGCTACCTCGGTATCGTCACACCAGGCGGCGTTCAATATACACGTGCTGGTAATTTACAAATGGATGCCGAAGGTGTTCTTCGTAATGCAAGCGGCCTTCCCGTTGCCAGCGAAGGCGGCGGTGAGATCACAATCCCCCGTGATGCCAGAGAAATTTCAATAGATAAAAGCGGCGTTGTCTCAACAGAAGCCGGCGCGATTGATAAATTAATGGTTGTTGAATTCACAGGCTACCAAGACCTAAGCCCAGCAGGAAATGGCCTATACACAACCCCAGAAGCAGGCACACCTGCCGAGAAAACAACCGTATTGCAAGGCCGCTTAGAAGGTTCAAACGTTCAAGCCGTGATTGAAATGACACGCATGATTGACGTTTTACGCGAGTACCAAGCCGTCCAAAACATGATGCAGTCTGAGCATGAGCGATTAAAATCCTCATCGCAACGACTAGCAAAAACACAAGCATAACAACAAGTTAAGAAGAATACTTAAAAAGGAGAATTTAACATGGTAACAAGATCACTCGATATCGGCGCGACAGGAATGTTAGCACAACAACAGAACGTTGATGTTATCTCAAACAACATCGCCAACATGACGACCACAGGATTTAAGCGTCAACGCGCTGAATTCCACGATCTGATTTATCAAAACAAAATTCGTCCAGGGGCGACAAGCTCTAATGCAGACACAACGATGCCTTCTGGCCTACAGTTTGGCTTGGGTGTTAGCCTCGGCTCTATCGTTCGCTCACATGAACAAGGAACAATTCAGCTAACTGAAAACGAGCTAGATTTAGCCGTCTTAGGTGAAGGCTACTTCCAAATTGAATTACCTGATGGTGAGATCGCCTACACACGCCAATCCGTTTACCAGTTAAATGAAAATGGTGAGATAGTGACACCACAAGGCTACAGACTTGAGCCAGGCTTAAATGTTCCTGATGATGCCCTTGATATTGTCGTCAACAATTCTGGTGAGGTGCTGGTGAAACTGCCAGACCAAGTAGAATACGACAATATCGGTCAAATCCAATTAGCGAACTTCATTAATCCAGCTGGCTTAGACGCCATTGGTGACACTATGTTCTTGGAAACATCTGCCTCTGGTGATGTTCAAACAGGAAACCCAGGTGAAGATGAATTCGGTACAATTCGCCAAGGTGCGATCGAAAATTCAAACGTCAATATTGTTGAAGAAATCACAAATCTTATCGCCGCTCAACGTGCGTACGAGATGAACTCAAACGTGATCACAACAAGTGATGAAATGCTGCAAACAATAACACAGCTTAGGTAACAGCGAATAATAACACTCATGTCATCACCCTAGCGGTGGTGACATAATTAAAAAACAAAAATGGGAGTATGAATAATGAAAAGACTATTTTGGACAAAAAAATCAGCAACCTTAAGACTAACCTTTTTCTTTATCGGTTTGGTTATCTTAAGCTTTGCCAGTATTTTCATCACAAACACTTCACAAGCTGCCAGCCTTAAGCCCGTAAGCGTCATCAACAGTGACTCAATAAAACTTGGTGATATCTTTGATAACGTTGGTAAAAATGCCGATTACGTTGTCGGCGCCGCGCCGCAACCAGGAACGGACATGACTTTAAATGCCCGTACTTTATTTCGTATCGCAAGCGCCTTGGATTTAAAGTGGCGTCCAACGAACTCATCTGATCAAGTCATTATTCGCCGTGACGCTACCGTTGTTTCTTACGACAAGATTGAAACATCACTGCGTAACTCACTGAAAGATAAAGGAGTTCATGGCCGTTTTGATCTGACACTTAATAGTGGTAAACCCTCTATCGTTCTGCCCAACGATATCGGTGAAAACGTTGAAGTCTCATCTATTAAGTACGACCGTACTAGGGATTATTTCAACGCCACACTCGTTGCCCCATCGGCAGAAAACCCAATCAAAAAAGTAAATGTAACAGGTGTTATTAATCGCCTAACGATGGTGCCTGTTCTTATGAGCAATCTACAAGCTGGCGATATCATCAGTGAAGCTGACATTAATATGGTTGAGATCTCACAAAAAGATATCCAACATAATATGATTACAAAGAAAGAAAATATGATCGGCCTAACACCACGCCGTGCCGCCTATGCAGGTAAATATTTACCGCAAGGATCATTAATCAAACCACAACTGGTAAAGCGCGGCGAAAGCGTTAGCATCACCTTCAGAGAAGGCCCACTGGTCCTTTCCGCCAAAGGTAAGGCCCTATCATCTGGCGCAATAGGTGACAGAGTACGCGTATCAAACGCCAACAGTAGTCGCATCGTCGATGCAGAAATCACTGGCAGCAATCAAGTTGTTGTTCGATAGACAAAAAGATTAGAGGAAAAAGTATGACTTATATGAAACACAAAAACCTATTAATAAGCGCCTCAGCTTGCTTACTTTTAACCGCCTGTGGCGCCGCGGACAGACTGGCCAACATCGGCAGCGCACCGTCTATGTCCCCTATTGAAAATCCGGCAGAAAACCGCGACATGACAGGTGTTAAAACTGTTTCCATGCCAATGCCCCCTTTAGAAGTTGTAGAAAAAGAAAACAACTCCCTTTGGGCATCAAACCGTCAGACCTTCTTTAAAGATCAACGCGCCACACAAATTGGCGACATCTTAACCGTGATGATCGACATTGATGACGAAGCAGAACTTGAAAATGAATCAGAACGCAGCCGTTCCGCCAGCGAGGGCGTCGGCTTAAATTCCGCACTTGGCCTTGAATCACAACTCACAAAAGTTCTTCCCGAAAACGTTCTCGGAGCAGACTTAGTAGATTTAGATTCAACTTCACGATCACGTGGTTCAGGCTCAACCGAGCGTGAAGAAGAAGTGCGCATGAAACTAGCCGCAACCGTGACCCAGATTTTACCAAACGGCAACATGGTCATCCAAGGTCGTCAGGAAGTGCGTGTAAACTTTGAAAAACGTGTCCTTGAATTGGCTGGCGTGATCCGCCCTGAAGATGTAACCGTTGAAAACTCTATCCCTTATGAGAAAATCGCCGAAGCCCGCATCTCATACGGCGGTAAAGGCCAAATCACAGATATGCAACAACCAAGATACGGTCAACAGGTCTACGATATCCTATTCCCATTCTAAAGAAAAACAGCCCCAACAAACAAAAAGCCAGCTTCCCCAAGCTGGCTTTTTTAATACTTATATCTTGTATAGCCTACTCTTCGCGGTGAACTTTTTCGTTACGCTCGTGCGCTTCTTGCGCTTCGAGTGTCATCGTGGCCACAGGGCGCGCTAATAAACGTGCAACACCAATTTCATCGCCAGTTTCTTCGCAGTAACCATATTCGTCATTATCAATACGACGGATGGCAGAGTTAATTTTATTGATCAGCTTACGCTCACGATCACGTGTTCTAAGCTCAAGCGCGTGATCTGTCTCGGCAGAGGCACGGTCGGCCAAATCTGGCTTTTGCAATTCAGTTTCCTGCAACGTATTGGCAATCGTCTCACTTGATTCCTTAATCAAATCAAGCTTCCATTCATTCAACTTGCCGCGGAAGAATTCCAACATCACAGCGTTCATATAGTCACCCTTATCTTTTGCTGGGTCATAATCTGGTGTCAAAACTGCTGCTTTTTTCGCTTTTGCCATTTTTTCTTTTCCTTTTGGGCGTTTAAACCCGTTTAAATTTATTCTTATAAATCAGAGGGGGACTATACTGACACTTGGTTTTTGTGACAAGTGTTTTCGGTTCTCTCAATTTTTAACTAAAACCTTTTCTCATCTTAGCGATCTCAATTTGCGCCCGAAGATCAATTTCATCCAAAACCGCGGTCATTGCGGGGTCATTAACGTTTTCACGGTGCGAGGCCACAACATCGGCAATATCAACAACCTCCCCCAATGTCAGGTCACCCTTCAACATTGCCAACCTAAGATGATCAAGCTGGCGTAATACTTGCTCGCCTCTTTGATGCATTCTGCGCTTTGCCGCACGTTCAGTCGCGCTTCCCGCGCCTTGTACCGCCAATAACGCGTCTACTTTTGCAATAGACTGCGTTGCCGCTGCGCTTTGCGTTTCTGCCGCTGCACTCGCCACCATATCGCCAAACGTACCATCTGTTTTACCAGTTTTCTTGGATTTATCGGCTTTTCCGGATGTTTGGGTTTTCGAAGGACCTTCGACTTTCATACTGATTCCTTATTTCTAATAGAATAATATAACATAAATTATCCCCCTTTCGCTACACACCTGTCCTCACAGGCACAATTTTCCGCATATATTTATCATAAAGGGCAAAAAAGACTGCTCTTTTAGCTAAAACCGCAACCAAAAATACACCTAAACCACTGATATATATACAAATTATGTATTGGCACACCATTCGCATATATCCCTATGAATAAAACCATTTTGAACAGGCTCATTAGGAAACCAAAAGATGCGATCAAATATGCAATTAGAAAACAACTTATCTGCTGAAAATATTAATCAGATTATCAAAGCGACCTTTGTTTATACGCTCGTACTCGCAATTTTGCTTGTCGCGTTCAGCATTCCCGCTTCTGCAAAAACAACACGTATTAAAGACATCGTTGATTTTGAAGGAGTACGTGACAACCAATTGGTCGGTTATGGTCTTGTTGTCGGCTTGAACGGTACTGGAGATTCTCTAAACAACTCCCCTTTCACCGAACAAAGTTTAACAGCCATGCTAGAGCGCTTAGGCGTTAGTACACGTGACCAGAACATGAATACGGCTAACGTTGCCGCCGTCATGGTAACAGCAACCCTGCCCCCTTTCACAAACCAAGGCGCAGACATTGACGTTAACATCTCTGCACTTGGTGATTCAGACAGCCTCCAAGGTGGTACATTACTTGTCACCCCATTGATGGCCGCCGACGGTGAAGTTTACGCCGTTGCCCAAGGCCCTGTTATCATCTCAGGTTTCAGCGTCGAAGGACAAGCAGGCACAGTCACACAAAACATTCCAACAGCAGGCCGCATCCCAGCGGGCGCAATTGTAGAACGTGAAATTGATTTCAAATTAGATGAGCTTCAACAGGTTCGCCTTGCCCTCAAAAATCCAGACTTCACAACGGCGCGTAGAATTTCTGCCGCGATCAATAACAAAATTGCTGGCTCATCTGTTTACGAAAATTCCGCCAGTGTCGTCCTAAAATTGCCTAAAGGTTACAAAGGAAACATTGTTGAATTAATAACATCCATTGAACAACTGCCCGTGCAACCCGATCAAGTCGCACGCGTTGTTATCGATGAACGTTCAGGCGTGATCGTCATGGGCGCAGATGTGAAAATCTCAACAGTTGCCATTGCCCAAGCAAATTTAACCGTCAAAGTAACAGAGACACCACAAGTGGCACAGCCTAACCCCTTCGGTGGCGGCGAAACACAAGTTGTCCCACGTACCGCTATCGATGTGAACACAGGTGATGATGTGCGCTTAGCCGTCATGGAAACAGGCGTCACACTTCAAGATCTTGTGACAGGACTGAACAGATTAGGCGTTGCCCCACGTGATGTCATTTCAATTCTTCAAGCCATAAAAGCAGCCGGTGCGCTTCAGGCAGATATAGAGACACTATAAGACAATGAATTTAGATATTAACTCAACATTGATGCTTCAAAATGCCAGCCAAGAAAATGCTGTGCAGTCCGCCGCGCGTAAAGCAAAAGCATTAGCCGCGTCGCAAAAAGAAGCGATCAGTGACAAGGATATGAAGAAATTCGACGCTGTGTCGAAAGACTTCGAAGCCATGTTCATGACAGAAATGTTGAAACCTATGTTCGCTGAGCTTAAGCCTGACCCTCGCTTTGGCGGCGGTAAAGGTGAAGAAGTCTTCAGCGGCATGATGCTTCAAGAATACGGAAAAATGATGGCGGAAACAGGCAGCCTTGGTATCGCAGACAGCGTGAAGAAACAATTAGTTCAGATGCAAGGCGAGATTGAAGCTGGCGGTAGAGAAAGTATGAACGCCCAAATCGCCGCCTCTAACAACAACGAACAACCAAAAGATTTAACAGATATTATTAATGAGATCACAAACGAGGAACAAATTAATGAGACAAGATAGAACAAGACAGAATACAAATAACGGACAAGATCCACAGCAAAAGCCGCGCATCAAGCTACATCGTAATCCAAATAAAGCGATGCAAGAAATGATGGTGACTATTGATCTTCTTCGCGCTTCATTGATTGAAGAAACGGCTGCGCTTAAGGATGCAGATACACAAACATTCCTAACGTTACAGGATAAAAAATTAGACATCGCCCGCGATTATCTTGAAGGCATGAACCAGCTCATCAACCGTAAAGATGAATTAAAAAATGCCGACGAGGCGCTTAAAGATAAATTTGAAGTGATGCGTAACGAGTTTGCGGAAATCGCACACGACAACCACGCCGCGTTAAACCGCATGAAAAACGGTATGAAACGCCTTGGAGAACGCATCATGGAAACAGCACGCGAAGCCGCTCGTAAAGAACAGCAATATGTTTACGGCGCATCAGGAAAATTACAAAGCGCTGGCAACGGCACAATCGGCGTTAACGAGTCTGCATAAAAAAGATTTAAAAGAGGAACTACTGATATGGATTTAAGTTTATTTTCAACGCAATTAACACAAGGCGGTAAAAACGGCGGCCTGACAGGCGGTACAAACCCGTTACTTGGTGGCAACGCCCTAAACGGTGCGGCCTTTTTAGAAGTCATTTTAGGCAATATTTTGTCAGATGGCACAGCCAAAGTTGATACAAAAAACTCTGCTCTTAACACAAATGACAATGTGTCCTCTGATAACGTAAAAAAGGAGAATGCGGATCTAGCTTTGCTCCAGCTGGCATTACTGGGTCAAGACGCAGATCTCACACTGGACGAAAAACTAGCCGAATTAAAAATCGAAAAACTGGCACTAACGCAGGAAAATCGCGTTGAACAATTAACAAAATTAATCAACCACCTTACCAGCGGCCTGCCTCAAGAAGTTACAACCAACATTGGTGCAGAATCTACAATCGAAGATTTAGTAACACGCTTAAACAAACGCCTTGAAAAACTAGGCGCTAGCTTGGAAGCGTTCCGTAACAACGACTTTAACGATGATGATGCACCGTTCAAATTGCTAATCGCAACAGGTTTAAACCCAGCGCAATTAACAAATATCACATCACGTATCGAAGAAGTTGAAACAAAATTAGGCCGTGAATTAACGGTTGAAGATTTAATTGCTGGCGTTGGTAACATCATCCCTGCACCTGGCACAAAGAAAGGTGATAACGAAGAATTTGAAACAACAGATGCCCTCGCCCTTCTTCTTAGAAACCAAAAAGAAACAGATCTTGAACGCGAAGCATTAGGCTTAGATGTCATGGGCAACGAACAAGTTGTTGTTGATGCGCCGTTAAACTTGGCTGAGCT
>JALZUF010000124.1 GCA_023301785.1 Alphaproteobacteria bacterium
CATTAGAAGTCATTTACGATTAATACCATATTGTCCCCCTATACAATAGGTGTGAATCATGGAATATTCACTGTTATGAACCTTGTTATTTTACATGATTTAGATGGCGGCGAAGTGCTGATAAATACAGACAGCCTCAACGCTGCATCACGCAAACATCCCGATAAAGACTCAATGATAAAAGAGCCTTTTACAAAGCTTTATTATATTCAAAGGGATAAGGGAATGGAGGCATTGGGTTTCCCTGATGCTGTCAAAGAAACACCCGCCGAAATTCGTGAGTTAGCCGCTAAATAATTATCGCGCGTGTAATGCGTGATAAAAATGAAAGCCTCCATTTGTCTGTGATGTGAAGCAACCAGAAGCTTCTCCACTGTGGAGAGGGGATGATAAGGTTATGTTAGAGCCCGCTACTGAATAATTTCCATGGGCAAAAGGTGATCTTGAAAATCCTGCGTTATCTTGAGTTATATCACTACTAGAAAATAATAAGTTATTTATTGACTCGCAAAGATCAATAGGTATCCAACTAAGGAATATTAGAAGGTCTAAGTTGTTAGTTTCTAAACTTGTTAGTCTATTTCCAGTTGAAATTGTATAGTCGCCAAAGAATGTTTGTGCGTTTTGAGTTTGATCTAACCAATTTTCATTGGGTGTTGTCCATGTTAGGCCTGCTCCTGCAACATCAAAGACATGACAAGAGCGATCTGTCGGAGAATTGGCATTAAAATAATCATCACTTCCATTTTCTGTCCCATTGCCATCACTGTCATGCCAAAAAGAAATATCATTCTCGCTACAGCCGCGCGCTAATAAGCTTTGAACAGCATTTTCCATCGACTTGGCGTAACTCAAAATTTTATTGGCGTGAATTATATTCTGCTCATACCCGCCTGTTTCATTTGTAGAAGAAGAGGAGCGTGACATCATCACGGTTAACAATCCCAGCAACCCAATCGCCACCAAAATAAACCACAATGCATTTCCAGATTGATGTTTCATACTACCTCACAATCAAAACTTGGAAGAAGCTGTAGGCACCATCAGGAGGACTTGAGTTACCTTCAATACAACCAGTAAGAGTATTGCTGTAGTTATTACCAGATGGAATGGCTATTCCCATGTTTATGTTAGTTGCTGTTACAAAGTTACCATCAAATTCAGATCCTGTCCCAGCCCCGTATGAGCCACCAGAGTCTTTAATCGGTGTTCCATCCTGATCTACACCCCAACTCATTTTTTTATTAATAGCCTTACAAACCTCTAACTTTAAGTAAGGCAGCCCTGTTAACAGCTCATGACAACTTCCATCTCCAGCACCACCTACGCAATTAGAAGCAGTACCATCAGTGCCTAATCCATCTAACCATGCAACAGCCGTTACATGCCATGTGCCGAAGTAATTTTGCGCTGATTGGTTGATATCCATCCATTCTTCTTTAGGTTCTTGATATCGCAGTCCACCACCATTGATGTGGTAAACATGGCATGAATTATCGGTAGGTGCGTTTGCGTTTGCGTATTCTGGTCGATCAGGTGTTTCAAAACTAATTTCTGTTTCATCGCACCCATTAATTTGAAGTGTTTGAACGGCGCGTTTATGGGCGCTGGCATATTCCAAAATTTCGGTTGCGGCCAATGCTGCTTTCTCTTTACTTATCGTCGCTGCGCCGCCACGTGATCCTTGGCTGATGGTGTAATTTAATGCCGCAAACAGGGCAATCATAACCAAAATCCAAATAATCGCGCTACCACGCTCCGCGCTGGAGGGGGCATTATTAATAAAGTCTTGTTTTTTAAGGGAAAAAAGCTTAATTTTTGTCATTCAACAATTTTATCATAAAAAGAAAAAAATGACAGCCAACAAAGCCATGACGCAAGAAAAAAGCCCGGAAAATTCAAATAATCTAGACCTTACTGACCCACGTCAGGCAAAAGAATACAAATTACAACAATTATTGGAAAAGGGTGTTAACCCATATCCGCCTAAATTTGATCGTACGCACGAGGCTTTGGCTATTCAAACACAATATGATGGTCTTGCTGATGGTGAAGAAACAAAAGATGTTGTGCGTGTTGCTGGGCGTGTCATGGCAAACCGTAACAATGGTATGTTCATTGATTTGGCGGACGCCTCTGGAAAAGTGCAAATCTTCTGTCACAAGGATTCTATGGATGACGCGCAGCTAGAGCTTTTAAAGCTATATGATATTGGTGACATCATCGGCGCTGAAGGGACTATGCGCCGTACGCCGCGCGGTGAGCTTTCAGTCCGCTGTACATCGACTGTAATGCTAACAAAATCATTGATGCCGCTACCCAACAAACACGAAGGGCTGGCAGATATCGAAATGCGTTACCGTCAACGTTATCTTGATTTAGTCGTAAATGAAGAAAGCCGCGAAACATTAAGAGCACGCTCTAAAATCATTAAATTTATTCGTGATTATATGGACGAAATGGGCACAATCGAAGTTGAAACACCTAATCTCCAAGGCATCATGGGGGGAGCTTCCGCAAAACCTTTTGTGACACACCATAACGCACTGGATAGTGATTTTTATCTTCGTGTTGCGCCAGAATTGGCATTGAAACGTTTAATCGTTGGTGGCTTGGCAGACTCCGTTTTTGAAATTGGACGTTGCTTCCGTAACGAAGGTTTATCAATCAAACATAACCCTGAGTTTACTTCAATCGAGGCTTATCACGCCTATGCGGACTATTACGATATCATGGATTTGATTGAAGACTTGGTGCGTAAAACGGTTGAGCATATTCATGGCACAACAAAAATCACGTTTGATAAAACAGAAATCGATTTTGGTAAGCCTTGGCGTCGTGCCTCCATGTGTGATTTGATCAAAGAAATCACAGGTCTTGATTTCATGGCGGTTGAAACAGGTGAAGACGCGATTGAATTGGCGAAAACCAAAGGCGTCCATATGCAGGAAGGCTCAAACTGGGGGCAAGTTGTTGCTGAAGTTTTTGATGAACGCTGTGAAGAAAAAATGATTCAACCAACACACGTCATGGATTTGCCATTGGATATCTCACCGTTGGCGAAAGTGCATCGTGACGACCCACGACTTGTTGAGCGTTTCGAAACATATATGAATGGGTGGGAAATCGCGAATGCTTTTAGTGAGTTGAATGATCCTAAAATTCAATTCCAACGTTTCCAAGAACAAGTCAAGCAAGGCGAGGCGGGTGATGAAGAAGCGCAAATGTTAGATGACGATTATGTGACAGCACTTGAAGTTGGCTTGCCGCCGACTGGTGGATGGGGTATGGGCATTGACCGTCTTGTGATGTTGCTGACGAACTCATCAAATATTCGTGACGTTATATGTTTTCCAACGTTGAAGCCAAAGCAAGATACACAGTCTAACAAAGCACCAACACCACAACCATCTTCTGCTACAGCACCAGTAATCGCGGCAAAGGACTATAAGTCCGTGGACGAAAGCACACGCCGTTTTGTTGTTGTTGTAAACGGTAAAGAAGAAAGTACTGCCCGTTTGATGAACGCAATCAGTCACACTATGGCTGGTTTGGCTGGAAATGTAACAGATGATAAAGATCTATGCTTTGTGGACTACAAGGATGGCAGTGGACATACGCACCCATCAATTTCGCATTACCCAGTGATTGTTTTGAAGGCAAAAAATTCGAATAAAATCAAAGATATTCGTAACCAAGCCATTGAAAAAGGCATTGCCTTCACAGATTTTACCGACACAATGACCATCGGCTCAACTGCTGATCAGCTAAAGGCGACAGAGGAACAGTCAGAAGATGAGCTAAATTATCTCAGCTTGTGTATGTTTGGCGACCGTGATGTTTTATCGGAATTAACAGGAAAATTATCTTTATATAAATAATTACTGGTATAATTGGAATATGATCAAAGATTTAGCCATTAAGGATTTTATCAAAAGACTACATATTCCTAAAAGTAAGTTTATCGAGAATAAGAATGTTTTATTCTCGGCTCTGGCTGTACTCATAATTTTGATTGGCGTTCTTTGGTTCATCAATCGTCCTCCCACAGAAAATGCGGCTAACGAAGATTTGCCCTTTACCATTCGCGCTATGGGGGGCTTGCCCTCGCTTGAAGATGCCGTAAGGGATAATGGTGCGTTACGTGATAGAGTAAAAACTATTATTGCTTATGATGATGCGTTTTTGTTTGTGAACTATAAACAAATTAATGAAGAAATAACCAATATTCTCTTCCTATGGATTGGTCTGAAACCCGCGCAGGTGAATAAAATAGGCCGTCAAAAATCTGTCGAGCTTCTACTTCGTCAAACATATAACTTCCCTAAAGACGAGCCTATCTATAACAATCCAATCATTGGTGATCGTCCATGGGCAAATTTATTTAACATGATGAAGGCTAAAATTTTGATGCAAGGGAATGCCTACAAGATCTACGATGGTAACTCATATTATAACAGCATAACCGATCGTATGGTTATCGAAGGGGAGCTATCAGAAGGTTTCTTGAAGGGTTTTGCGGACTTTGTGTTTACACAACCTGCAGATGCCCGCAAAGGTTATATCAACAATTACCTTGTCTTTATTGACGAAACAAAAGGCATCAAAAAGCTCAGCGTTGATGAGCGTAAACTCCTTAAAAAATATAAATTCATATAAGCAAAGAATCTGGATTTTTCTGCATTTGTTCTATATAACATAAGGCATGCGTGGCGTTGTCGAATTAAATCAAGCAGCAAGTGAAATGCGAAAGAATCAAAAGGGTAATCCATTGGATAACTCCAAACCTTTTCGCATTCAATCCGATTTTGAACCCGCTGGTGATCAACCAACGGCAATCAAAAACTTGGTCGGCGGTTTAAAAGAGGGCCTGACGGATCAAACGTTATTAGGCGTGACGGGCTCTGGTAAAACATTCACCATGGCGCACGTCATTCAAGAACTTCAACGCCCTGCCATTATAATGGCACCCAACAAAATTTTGGCCGCTCAATTATACGAAGAATTCAAAAATTTCTTTCCTGATAATGCCGTTGAATATTTTGTGTCTTACTATGATTATTACCAACCCGAAGCCTACGTGCCACGCACCGATACGTTCATTGAAAAAGACAGCTCGATAAACGAACAAATTGACCGTATGCGTCACGCCGCAACGCGTGCTCTGTTTGAACGTAAAGATACCATCATCGTTGCGTCTGTTTCCTCCATTTACGGTATTGGCTCCAAAGAAGACTACGTTGCGATGACCTTTGATATTACCAAGGGTATGCAAATGGATCGCCAAGAACTGATCCAAAAACTGATTGAGCTGCAATATAAGCGCAATGATCTAGCGTTTGAACGTGGCAATATCCGCGTGCGCGGCGATACAGTTGAGCTGTTTCCATCACACATGGATGATGCCGCATGGCGTTTTTCTTTTTTCGGGGATGAAATTGAGGAAATCACTGAATTTGACTCGCTCACGGGTGAGAAGTTTAAAAAGCTAGATGCCGTGCGTATCTACGCCAACTCGCATTATATCACGCCAGGGCCAACAATCTCTCAAGCCGTGAAGCAACTTAAAAAAGATTATAAAGAGCGCGTGGCATGGTTTGAAGCTGAAGGTAAACTCCTTGAGGCGCAACGCCTGAACCAACGCACTCAATTTGATATTGAAATGTTGGAAGCCACTGGTATGTGCCAAGGGATTGAAAACTACTCGCGCTATTTGACGGGGCGTGCGCCGGGTGAACCACCGCCAACCTTGATTGAATACCTCCCCAAAGACACCATTATGTTTTTGGATGAAAGCCATGTGATGGTGTCGCAAATTGGTGCGATGTATAAAGGGGATCGCGCGCGTAAAACAACGCTGGTTGATTATGGTTTTCGCGTTCCTGCTGCGCTTGATAACCGCCCACTTCAATTTGAAGAATGGAATAAGTTCCGTCCGCAAACAATTTATGTTTCGGCAACGCCTGCCCCTTGGGAGCTTGAAGCTTCTGGTGGTATTTCCGCTGAACAAGTTGTTCGTCCGACGGGCTTGATTGATCCTCCCGTTGAAATCCGTCCGACAGAACATCAAGTTGATGACCTAATGAGTGAGTGCCATAAGATAAAAGAGAGTGGCGGACGTATCATGGTGACAACGCTAACCAAGAAAATGGCAGAGGCACTGACGGAATACCTGAATGAAAATGGCCTGCAATGTCGTTACCTGCATTCCGATATTGATACGCTTGAACGGATTGAGATTATTCGTGATCTACGCCTCGGTTTATTTGATGTGCTTGTTGGGATTAATTTGCTCCGTGAGGGGTTGGATATTCCTGAATGTATGTTGATGGCGATTTTGGACGCCGATAAAGAAGGCTTCTTGCGGTCGAAAACTTCACTCGTTCAGACTATTGGACGCGCCGCGCGTAATGTTGATGGCCGCGTTATTTTATACGCTGATAAAATCACAGGCTCTATGCAATATGCCCTTGATGAGACAGATCGCCGCCGTACCAAACAAATGGAGCATAACAAAAAGCACGGTATCACTCCCGCCAGTGTGAAAAAGAAAATCGGCGATCTCATGCAAGGCATGAAAGAGCGCGATGCCACAATGGACACGCGCCAAACCATCGCCAGTCTGTCTGATCAAAGCCAAGCCGTGGTCGAAGACACACCAGAAAAAATCTCAAAACATATCGATACCTTACGCAAAGATATGCGCGAAGCCGCCGGCAACCTAGAATTCGAACAAGCCGCCAAAATCCGCGACGAAATTAAAAAGTTGGAAGCGCTGGAATTAGGGCTTTAACCGCCCACTCAAATATTCAACCGCCACTTTATGTTGCGCTTTGTCGAACTTCTTATAACTCCGCGCTTCGCCTAGCGATTGAATGCCTTCAAGTTCTTTCATCTCTTTATAAACCGCGCTGTGCGTGATTTTATTACCATTCTTGGTTTCCATTGTGACGATTTGCTGGACGAGGGCTTTGATCTGATCTTCTTCGGCGGTGTTAATCACTTGCGCACTGGCGAGCATTTCAATTTTTTTGTTACTGACATATTGGTTCGCCATTAAAAAGACAACACCCGCGCACATGACGCCCAATAAGGCCACGGCCACGATGAAACGTTTTTTATAATGATCGACTTCAACCGTCACTTCGACTTGTTCAATATCGGCGGCGCCAATAATGCGGATCATTTCTTCTTCGGCTTCATTGGGGGCGTTGGCATTAATCTCGTAATCTTTGCGATATTCTTTAATGTCACAAAGATGCTGATACGCGCTTTCATAAGTGATGTCTTCATCAAGTAAGCGCACCATCAATAATTTTTTAAGGCGAATGTATTGCTGATCGGTCAGACGTAAATTTTTATCTTTGAGGAAATTATTGAGCGCCTGCGTAATATGGGTTGAGGCGTCATCAATTTTGAATATGGCATTGCTCATAGGCGCACTATACCACTTATTTATTGAATAAGATAAAGAAAAGCCCAAAAAGAAAAGCACTGATCGCTTTTAGGTACAATCAGTGCTTTAGTTTGGGGGAGAAATAAACTTTATTTCATGGGTAGTCTTACACAGCGATACGCGTAATCCTTAGTTAATCTGGTTGCGTTCGTCATAATTACGTCTACTCCATACTGAATCTAATGTTGTGGCACAGGCCATAAAGCCGAACAATTTGTATACACGCGGCATATTGGCGCGCTCACGGCTATAAACTTTTTTCTTACGTTTGTTAAACACTTGTGGGGTTTTGTTTTCCAAAAACTCATTATCATTCGCGAGCTTGTAAACGCCGCGCATACATTGATCTTGGTGCAATTCTGCGATATTACGTAATGTGCTGTTCACATCACCATCACACCCAAATGTGTCTAAAATCCCTTGATAACTAATGCGGTTGCGTACCATAAAATCATCAAGCCAGAACCACGCCCAATATGGCAGTGATACAATTCTGTACTCCGACGTTAAACCCGGAATGACGCGCGATGTAATGTTATCGTTGATGGGGCTAATTCTTCTCATATTTGTTTCTTCCTCCAAAACCTTTTTCAAAAAACTGAATAGTTAATAGTTCCTTAATTTCTATAGTTATGATTCCATTTTTCAGGGGTTGAATGCAAATTTCT
>JALZUF010000125.1 GCA_023301785.1 Alphaproteobacteria bacterium
ATTAAATTTAAAAATCGGATTAAATGTTAAGTATTTAAAAGATGTTTTATCAAGCTTAGATAGCAATAACACAATGATTTATTTTAGAGATGATGAAACGCCAATTATTGTAAAGGCTGATAATAACGATGCTTATAAAGCTGTTATTATGCCATTAAGAGTTTAATGAGCCGTGCGGGTATGCGGTAGCAAAGCAAGCCAGACAAATTTAACCAGTCGCATCAAGAGCGTCTAATTCTGCACGTATTGCCGCCGCATTCGCATTGTCTGCAACGCCGCTATATAATCTTCCGCCATATTGACGACCACCATCGTTTATATCAGATCCGCCATTAGACCTTGCGCCAATTGTAAGTAATTGGGACGGTTCGCCTATTGCCGTATGTGTACTAACATTACCTGTATCGCTCACTGTGTCGCTATTGAGCCAGAACGTTACAGCCAGTGTTGACGGATCATAAGAAATAATCAAGACGTTTCTGGTTAATGCAGTCACACCCAATGATGCTTGATAGAAATTATTACTTGAGCCATCACCACTGAATAAAGTGACCGCGCCAGAACTTGACACTTGAATGTCAAAGCCAAAAGCGGACGACGATGTTCTATTAGACGCTAACATCTGGTTACTTGCCGTATCGCCTAAGTTAAAATCAAAAGCCATTGTCCAAGCTTCACCGCCTGTTGTTTTCATCATATCTTTGACGAACTGTGTATTCGCCCCGATCTGGATTAAACCATCACCATCGTATTCAAAGTAATCAGGGTTACCATCAACAAAGCTCATACCGCCATTCAATGTGAAGTCATAGGCAGTTTGTGCCGCCCCATCATCAGGAGAGGCTATTGTATTAGAAACTGTTGTTCCTGTACCGCCATAACTGCTTGCATCACGCGCATCAATACTAAATATCTCTGGCATGATTGAAGATGGTGGTGCGGCGGCTATAACTGCGCTTGTCCCTGCGCTTTCTGCCGTTGCCAAACCTTCACTATTTGTTGCGGTGACTTCAACGGTTATCACCCCGCCTATTTCTGTATCTGTGAGCAGGTAAGTTGTAGATGTTGCTCCTGAAATATCTACACCGTCATCTTGCCATTGATATGTATATGTAGGAGTTGGGTTTCCTGTCCATGTTCCACTTGTTGCCGATAACGTTTCACCTGATTGAGCCGTTCCTGATATTGTTGGGATAGCTGTATTGACAGGTGATGAAAGTGATGGCGGTGTTCCAACTACAGGAACAACAACCGCAATATCATTATCGTTGCCTAGTGTAATTCTTGTGATTTGGTAATTTATCAAATCTAAAATATCAATATCATCGTTTGATGCACCAATACAGAATCCATACAACCTACCGTATAAGGTAACATGAGCGGCGGCACTATTCATCACCGTACCAACGGCGGCTTCAATAGCGGCGGGTGTTGCGCCCTTAGACGTGCCTGTGTCTATTGTATCTAGCAATATCGTATTAACGTAAATCTTAATTATAACGTTTGTTTCAGCAGGGTTATTGTAATCAACCTCAAAAGTTAAAACCTGTTTACCTTGACCTAAAGCAAGATACTCATTCGCGGTAACTTGTAAATTGCTTGTGTTCCCGTATCCAATTTCAATTAATGTTTGATTGTCCATGCGCGGGAATACTTGGAACTCACCTATTGATGTAAATGTAATAACCTCACCTGCTGGAATTGAGGCAGTGGAAACACCAACGCTATCAAGAGCGTCTTGTTCACTTTTATGTAGCCTTGCGAATACAGATGAATCTGGGTCTTCTGTAACCCATACAACACCATCTTCAATAGCCAACCCAGTATCGGTTCTAACAGGTCTTGTGCTTTCAGGGGAATAAACGAAATTCATAGCAATAACGCCATCTATTTCACCATCAACCCATTCTTGAATAGCACGTCCTGATCGCCCTATTCTGCCGTTTAAATTGAAGTCACGTTCATCAAGCAATTTCTTTTGATTAGGTGGAACGTTGAGCATTTGAGGGGTTATAGCGTTATTAGACGCACCACCGACTTCAAGTATCTCTGCAAAGAACGATTGTCTGTTTAAGTCAGGAACAGTGTCAGGTGCGTATATTGTAAACGTTCCTGTACCATCCCCATTTAAACTAACTGGATTTGTTGGTGTATCTGCATCACTCTCAAGAGCGTGCAGTTGAAGTGTATTACTATCAGGCTCGGAGACATAATAATCTGTATCTTCGGATAACGCACTATCCAGTGTGCCAGCATGATTAATAATCCTTACGCGATCAGACTTACCAAGCCCATTAAATCTATGTGACGTGGCGGTAATTTCATTATCTACACTATCGATGTCTGTGGCTTGGTCTATGAAATGCTTAATATTACCGTTAACCGCATAATCATTAACATCAACAAGAAAGCTGGTGACTAAGAACCTTTTATTTGCCATTTCAGACTTAAAGGTTAGGCGCGACGTTCCGTTAATAACGTCCAAGTCCATAATACGACCATGCAAATCATAAGAACCGTCATCTTCTGGGTCACGCATGAGATTAAACGATCTATGGGAAACGTCAGATTGTGCATCGGTTTCTAAAGGAAACATTGTATGCCTGTCATCTTCATCCTTACATTTAGCAACATAGTTTGAACGATCAGACCCCGAAACAAGGTTGCGCATTTCAATAAGTAACTCTTCTGATGTAACGGTGTGCGTTCCTGTTCCTTGACTTGTAAAATTAACCTCATTTTCACGTTGCACAAAGTTCTGTGCTGGCATCGGGTTTTCACTCTCAAGAGCGTGTGTTAGCGTTAACATATCCGCCGCCGTAGCAACTTTGTAAGCTTTATACTTAGTGCCTGTTGTGGGACTTAAATAAACCTTATCACCAATTACTAAAGGATCAGGTAACGTACCAGTTGTTGCACTAACCTCAATTAACGTACCTTTGGCAGAAGCGTTTGATGTATGAGCCAAGAACTTCATATCAACACCAAAATCAATCTCATTTGTTGCGGTATCAACATTGGCGGACGTAAATGTTTCGTTAACCGTTTCCGTTATGTTTGATGGATTGTTCATCATAACATCAAAAAACACATAATCAGGGAGTGTTAGCGGAACTCCCACTGAAACTGAACTGCTTTTCAATAACATTAGTAATTGTGATGGCATATTTTTAAACCTGTCTTAATGCTAATTTAATCTCTCTGATACCGCATTCGGCAGTTCCAGCAACTATTTTAATATATTGCCCTTGCGCAACAGCCTTACTCAAAGTAGAACCTATATCAATAGTTATTTTTTCAAAATCAATCTTGCCTACTGCGTTCATATTTGCGTCACTAAGTGCGTTAATTACTAAACTAAAGAAAACCTGCTTTGCATTTGAGATAATACATTGCTTTTTTCTTGAGTTGTTAGAATATCAGACGTTCTAAACGCCATATATAGATTTTGTTCAAGCGCATCAGTTTGACCGCCCCTTGCACCAAATGAAACATAATCCCAGTTGTTAAAATCGTCACGTGGGTTAATGGTGAAATCTGGCGTGGTTACTTGATCCCAATATACATTCAATTCATCATCACCTGTAAACTCGAACAATACAAAGTATTTTGTGTCAGGCGCCAAAACATCAGATATGGCTTCACTTCCACTTGCTTCATTAAGTGACCAATACATCACATCATCGCCAGCTACAACCGCCCTTGCTTGATTGTCCGTTGCTGTACCATTAGAAAAAGCAAATAAATTATCGGCTGTCATAGCCGTTGGCACTTCAAAAACAACTCCGATAGTTTGAACAGAGCTTTTCTCTCCTGATGCCCCCATGACTAATTGAGAAGCAGGTGCAAATTCTAAATGGTCTGTGTCAAAAGTCGGATCTGTCGAACCTACAGAAGCGCACTCTACATCCACCCCTTTGAGCGAAGCAATAGCAGACACCAAAGCTCCCGAACTGTAAGTTTTAACAGAACCTCTTGAATCAATATATCCTGTTACGTTGTCCAAGGCTTGAATTGGATCGTCATTTGTTGCTGTGATTATGTTTGATTGAATTGGTAGTGTTCTTGTTGAATTATCTCTCATAACATCAGGAACAGCCGCTAAGCCTCCATCTTTGCCAAAAGGAACATAAACCTTAACAGCCGAGCCATTAACAGGGGCTACACTATGAGGGAATGTTAATTTAGCTGTTGTTGCGTCTACCCTTGCAAGAGTTGTTGCACCCATAGCTGTACCATCATCAGTTGCATCCATACCACCATTACCACTTGAGGGAGCTGTAATATCCGTTCCTTTAACATGGCTCAATGTTAGTGTAATTTCATCAACCACCAATGAAGCACTTGTTACTTTTGCCCCCAAAGCTTGATCTGTTGTATTGCCTAAATAATAGGCGATTTGAGTGGCTTCACGTTCGCCCTTTTCTTCATCGCCTGATTGAACTAGGTGCTTATTGTCAGCGCGTTCTAAATCGTATGTGTCAACACCACGTTTAATGTCAGCGTTGTTTGTTATCGCATTGTAAACACCTTCACGGACTATATTACACCCTGCGTCACTTCCACCAGCATCACGACCTAAAGTGTTAAGCATGACAAAACTAGCGTTATTGTCTTTCATGGTTGCTGTTATGAAGTCATAGCCATCTTCAACGATTGAAGCATCTATCCCTTCACCAACAATATAAGTGTTGTCGTTAATACCTAATGAGAGCGTGTAACAATTAGGCTCATTTGTATCATTAATAATCTTAGTTGTAAGCTGGTTAGCTACGACATAAGCCCCATCATCATTAACCCATGCTTTGTTTACACCTGCGCCATTTGTTACTGCCGTACTCTTAAAGATATAAGAGCCACTTTCCGCCGCATCGTAAAAGTCTACAGTACCAGCAAAATAACCAGCCGCTTCCGTTTCAAATGCCGTTTCACCTGCGCCTGTGAATTGAGTGAATAGCCTATCTTCTGTGCTATCCCCTGCACCACCAACGAGTAAATCGCTAGTGGCATTAACTGTGGCAGTTAAGCTTCTTTTCAACAACATTAATAATGGCGAACTCATATAATTAAACCTGTCTAAGGGCTAATTTAATCTCTCTATCACCACCCTCGGCAGTTCCAGCAACTAACTTAATAAATTGAACGCCAGCAAAATCCGAAGGGTCTAATTTAATATATTGCCCTTGAGCCACCACCTTACTTAAAGTAGAACCTAGACCATCTGCGATAGGAATATAAGTGCCGCCACTCTCATCACTTACTTGAAATGTAATAGCAACACTTGTTAAGGCACTTGGTAAATACAGGCCGCATAAAGTCATACCGCGCATATCAACGTTAGTGCTTTCAGTTTCACCACTATTAATAGTTACAGTTTCAAAATCAATTTTATCAATTGTGCTATCTTTATCAGCCATTTTTAATATGTTCCCTTGTGTTTCAATTGTTTTTTATTATATGATTTTATTATTTATTAATCAAAGAAGCGTTAGGGTTAACCCTTGCTAATGCTTCTTTACACGAAGCCCATGCGCTATAACCTTTGGCGTATAATTCAGCCCTATCTTCGAATGTTTTGGGTTTTCCAATTTCGGAAGCAGGCCAATCACCACAGTTATACAATGTCTTTGATTTAGTCGCTTCGTGACTGGCGCAACCGCTCAATATCATCAATGGCATTATCAAGAATAGACACATCATCTTTTTTAGGCGCATTTTGTATCCTTTTAATTATTGTTTCTTCGTTGCCTTTGATTTTAGCTTCACCAATGGCTTTATCGTCTAGCTTTTCAATAGTATCATTAGAAGCCTGTATTTCGCTTGTAAGGCGTTTGTTTTCATCTAATGTTGACTTGTAATGCCAACTAAGAAACAACGCTAAAGCGATTACTAAGCCTATTCCTACAAGCTTCCAGTTTTTAATTAAAAATATCATTAATCCGCCAACCCAGACAAACATAACTCATGCATTTCTAACCTACGTGACCACACACCACGACAAGTGCGGTTATTAGGTTTTGAGCAATCCTTACCGCCAGCATATTTATATCTCTTAATAGCGTCACAAGCCTTAACACCGTTTCCAGCGTTTATCTCTCGTATCATACTTGATTTACGCACCGCACTAATTCCAACATTATATGCCATATCGGTCATAGCCGCACTAAATTCAGGCGTAACAATTTCTTTTGCAGTATCGTTATACATAGAATAAACAGCCTTAGCATAAAATCCATAACGCATAGTAAATAACGCTTTACATTCTTGTTCAGTAAATTCTTTTTTATAACCCACCTCAGTCTCACCAATACACCACGTAAGAACACCAACGCTATCATAATAAGGCTTAAGCTTCATTCCCTCATGCTTTAATGCCATAGGTGAACCAATAGAAACAACCATAGCAAGAAATACAGCCATAGTAGTTTTTTTAGCCGTTGGCTTACCTTGCTTGGTTGCCGCAGTTACAACCTTTGTTTTTCTTTTATTGTTAAAAATTCCCATTAAAAACTTCCACATTAAAATTGAACTTCATACCCTATATTAATAGTCTGGCTTACTTCTTTATTTTTACAACTGCTTATTGTTAATAAGGCTAACAATAGTAGACAAATGATCAACGGCTTTAGTAACTTGCTCTGCATCTCTAGCCCTACTTTTGTTATTTTGTTTTACGTCTTCTCTAAATTCTCCGATAACACTTTCAAGCCTATCATCTTTTTTCTCTAGTATGTTAAAAAGCCTCCATATAATGCCAACAAAACAAATACATATAAGCCCAGCTATACCAAACTTCTCTAACGCGCTTAATGCTTCAAGTATTTCATTCATTACAATTCTTTTTTGTAATATCTATAAAGTAAATGAAGCGCGTAAGCACTTAAGCAAATGAATAATGGCCTAATTATAACTAGGAACTTCACACCTTCTGCAAAGTCGAAATAAAGAAACCAACCCATAAATAATGTGACTAGCGCATAAAGCCCTTTAGTAGCAAAATCAAACGTGAGTAGTTTTGCTAGTCTATCATTATGATGATGGAAGAACTTAAATAATTTTACAGCCTCAACAATAAGCCATACACAAGCCATCACAGTTACTAATTCCGCAACCATAATAATATTAGGGTTAAATATTTCGCTCGTGGCTATGTAGTCTGTTTTGTTATTCATTAAATGGCGGCCTGTATTTCATTAATTAAAACATTGTAACCTGCTTGGCTCAAATGTTGCCCATCACCATTATGATATTGAGGCAATAAAGTGCCGTTTGGTGCTACTATTGGGTTAATATCGATAATTGTTATAGCAGGATTATTACCAAACTCGTTATCAATTTCTGCGTTTGTAAGGTTGATTTCATTCTCACTTGGCGCACCATGAATTGCACTATCGACCTTTACAAGCTTAACGATAATAACATTACCTGTAATCCAGCTATTCATGCGTCCGAAAATGTATTTCATGGTTGCGGCTGTATTTGCCTCATTACCATTTCGACTATCTGATAAATCGTTGACTGCCGTTAGAATAATACAAGCACCACATCTATGAATATAGTTAGGATTGCCATTTACATCATTCTCATCAAGACGTTGGTAAATCTGTCTTGCACTCTCCCCTGCGATACCTAAATTGATATGATCGCCTAATGCGCTAAAATCACCATATTCAATCATACTATCGCCAATAAGCATAATAGAGCCATCGGCTTCATTCGCCATTGTCGTGCGATATGTTGATCGTTTATTAAGCCATGCTGTTTCACTCGCTTCATTGCTAAACATATTAACACCGCCTAAATACGTACCCGCTAAACAATCATAGATCGTTGGTGTTGATGGGGGTGTTGATGGGGGTGTAGGTGGTAGTGTCGCATTGTTGTTTAAGTCTGCGATAACTTCATCGCAAAGCGTTTTAATTTGGTTTAGTTTATCAATACTTGTCATAGATTACTCAATTCTTTTCTTAGGTTTTCCGCTTGTTTTTCTAATTTGCTTAAAAAATCATTGTCACCTGTGCGTAAAGGTCGCAAAGATTTTTTATCAATCTCATTAAGTTCCAATTTTATTTCTTCAGCCCTAATGTCTTTAAGGTATTTTTTTGAAAAAACTGGCTTATAATGAACAACTTTTTCACCGTTCCATTTTCTCAAACCATTATTATCAATAAATTCTTGCCATTGGTCGTCATTTATCTTAATTGCGCCTTTAGGGATATTGCTACCGTTTACATCTAAACTGTAAAACCCTAAAGGTAAGCCATCTTTGTTAAATTCTGCATACTTCATACTTAATGACCTATAGCTATCCATCTTGATGTTGTAGATGTGGTCGTGCCGGAACCTATTCTCATTGTTGTTGTTGTGTAATTATCAGTAAATAACCCATTTGCGTCTGCGACATCAAATACAGTCTTACCAATATTCCCAGCTTGTAATACCCCAGTAGGGAAGGCTATAGGGAATGTCACGGTAGTATCTGAATTGTAAGTAGTCACCTGACCCCACTGAATAATAATCCCTGATGGCAATTTTTGATAGCCATTAGCAGTTTTACTTTGTTGTGCAAAATTAGAAGGCACAAGAGCAACATTGGATAGCAACCCAGCATTTGATTCCGCATCACTTGCAAAAGAAGACCCTGTATTTGTAATCTCGAATTTATTACTACCAGAATCATATTTAGCGGATATATACTCATTCTCCGAAACCGCACCACTACTTAATGCGGTACCGTCTTTATCTACAAGACCGATTGCGCCAATACTTGCGACATTTACCGTCGATGCCCCTGTGTTCGATGTACCAGCTTGGAACAAAATAACCATGCCATCAGTATATACTGTAGGTTGCTTAAACCCACCTATTGCAGTCAACACATAAGAATTCGCAGTTCCGCTATCTTGATAACTTTGCGAACCTTGCGCCGCCCTAGTAATAGCTTGCGCAAGCATCTCTTGGCTAGTTGGTGTGCCAATTGTATCAAGGCTTATTCCAGATTTTAGAACAGCGTTCTCTAGCTCTAAGGCTAAGTTGTTAAATGATGCCGCCGAAAGCACACTTACATTATCTGTTTTTGTTTCATAATCAAACATATTTATTAATTCCTACCTAATTTAAGAAGCTGTATTCCCATTTAATATATAAACCGCACTAGACCCGTCTGAATTCTCAATAACAGACAACCCGATTATTCCATATTGCCCAGATGATTTAGTGTGACTGCTAATATTATTAATTGTTGCACCACTAGCCGCGCTTAATGTAATTTGACCCGCGCCTTTTTGGATAACAGCAACACTCCAACCCACTGGCAAATCATTAGGCAATGTTGCCGCAATACCACTAGCGTTACTTAAAGTAAGCACTAACCCACTATCGCCAGACACAAATGTATAAGTAGTCCCTGTTTCATTTTTATAAGATGATGTGAAATTACCAATAGAAAAGCCACCACCATCTAACCCGCCACCCAATACAGGCGTAGTGTCTTCTGAAACCTCACTAACAGCCAAGTCAGTAATAACGCCACCCAAACTTAATAAATCAACTGCCATAAACTACGTACTCACCTAAATATGTTA
>JALZUF010000126.1 GCA_023301785.1 Alphaproteobacteria bacterium
GTCTAAGACCAGCGATGCATCTGCGAATAAAGAGGGCGCACTTAAAGAACGCGCCAATAAAACACCATTACGATCAATTATATCCGCACGTTTTTTAACATCCTCCAATGAGGCATCTTCACGGAAATCATCTTCAACACCTTCACTAACAGCTGCGTGAATAAGAGACAAATCTGCTGCCCTTGCAACAACAACCACAAAACAGGCTACAAAAAGAATACTAATCAAAATCAATCGACCACGCGCTTGATCCAAAACAGTTTGCCGTACACCAGTAATATTTATCTTTTTATAATAAGAAGGACGCATGGTTAATTGTCCCCCTTATCTTGCTCAATCGAAACACGTTGCAAAACAATACTCGGCTTAACAGACGGCTTAATCGGAACATCTAATTCTGGCATATCCGCGTTCGCATCAATAAAATTAGACTTTTCAGAGGCTTTTTGATCTATATCTAAATTCTCGATCGTTAACTTTTCCAACCTCTCTGGGCGGTTCAAATAATCCCATTCAACTGTCAAAACATTTAAAGAATTCTCTTCAGCAGATATCTTAGATTCTACTAAATTTAAATCACCCTCAACACGCTGAACAGATTGACTAGTTTCAAATAACAACGTACCAACCAGAATAGAAAATCCAATAAAAACAAGGCCAGATATCTTAATCATCTTGCCCTCCTAAACGTGTGCCGACACGTAACTTTGCAGAACGTGATCTAGGGTTTTCCTGAGTTTCCTCACTACTCGCCTCGATTGCTTTTCGCTTCTTCAAAACAAAGCTTGAATCATTTTTAACTTCAACGCTTGGCGGCATATGCCGCGACGCATTTTGTATATAGCCAGATTTCTCATACAAAAAGGACTTCACTATTCCATCTTCCAATGAATGGAAAGACACAACAACAAGCCTACCAGCCTCGTTCAACAAAGACTCCGCAGCTAGAAGCCCCCCCTCTAACTCACCAAGTTCGTCATTCACCGCTATGCGTAGCGCCTGAAATGTTCTGGTTGCCGGATCAATTTTATCTTTTGGGGATCTCGGAACAACACTTCGGATCACGTCCGCCAAATCAGATGTTGTTTCAAATCTTTTCTCTGCACGGCGCAGAACAATCTTTTTCGCAATACGGCGAGACAAACGCTCTTCACCATATTTATAAATTAAATTTGCAAGATCTTCTTCTTGGGTATTATTGACAATATCAGCCGCCGTATCACCAGATTGCGACATACGCATATCCAACGGGCCATCAAAACGAAACGAAAATCCACGCTCCGCTTCATCAATCTGCATAGACGACACACCAATATCCAACACAAAACCATCAACCTTTTCAAAACCCGCAGATTGAACCAACTCAAACGCATCACCGAAACACCCCTGCACAAAAATAAATCTTCCACCGAATTCCGCAGCAAACTCTTCTGCCAAAGCAACAGCATTCGGGTCACGATCAATAGCAATAACTGTGCAATCGGAGGCATTTAAGAAAGCACGTGTATAACCACCTGCACCGAAAGTACCATCAACATAAACCTCACCGTCCTTTGGGGACAGCGCGTGTAAAACTTCTGGTAACATAACAGGATAGTGATTATTCATGACCACGCCCCTTCGGTATCGTCAGCTTTTTAGACTGAACAGCATGACGCGCCTCGTCACGCCTCGCCTCAAAATCAGACGGATTCCAAATTTGAAACTTAGCCCCCATTCCAACAAAAGAGGCTCTTTCAGAAAGATTTGCAAAACCAATTAAGTCTTGCGGCATCACAACACGGCCATCACCATCCATAGAAAGCTGAACCGCTGTTCCAAAAATCGATGTCGCCAAATCATCTTGCTCGGCGGAGAACAAATCAAAATCATCTAAGCGATTACCGATCTCTTGCATATAAGACCAAGCAACCCCTTCCAAACACGCATAAGTATTAGATCGAAACAGAACAACCCCTTGAAATGACTCTGGCGACAATTCAGCACGAAACGGCGCAGGTATAGAAACCCGCCCCTTCTTATCAATTTTATTTTCGTGCGTTGACAGAAATAGTGTCATTCTTGCTCTTGAACCCCTAAAAAAGGAAAATTTATGTCGTTAAATACAAAATAATCGTGCCCCACATCCATCCGCATGGAAAAACATGGATATATATGGGATACCATGGGAAAAGCTTAATATCAATTCACGTTTAGATCAAGAAGACGTTCATGCACATTTAATTTAAAAACTCACTTAAAACTAAAACGCATAGCTCACACAACCATTTGTCATAAGTTAAAAATATCCTTACAAATGCCAAAAACTCCTAAGTCGTTGTTTTTATTAAAAAAAATATTGACTCAAGAGTTTTTATTATGGTAATGGTCTCTATGCTTAAATTTAAGCACGTATTTATGAGTAAATCTGTGTGAGGGGAAAACACCATGACTGCTTTATTAATAATGGCTTTATCTGTAAACGGTGGACTGTATGTAGGCACAATCGCTTACAGCACATTTATGTCCAATAAATCAGAATAGAGCTTAGTAAAACAAGAAAAAGCCGCCCTAAATATTGGGCGGCTTTTTAAAATAAAATGTCAGAGGGTCTATAAGCCGGGTCCTGTCTTCTTTAAAAAAGAAGGATAACCATTCATCTAGAATATTTGTTACCAAATATTTCAAGCGACCTACCCGAATGACAGGCAGAAAACATACCTATACGCCATTCCTATTTGGTCTTGCTTCTGGTGGGGTTTACAATGCCTTGTTTATTACTAAACAAGCGGTGCGCTCTTACCGCACCTTTTCACCTTTTCTCTATAAATAGAGTAGTCTATTTTCTGCTGCACTTTCCATTGGCTCGCACCATCCGGACGTTATCCGGCACCATGTTTTCACGAAGCCCGGACTTTCCTCGGTTCAGCCAAAGCTAAAACGCGGTTATCCGACCTTCTGACAAGAAAAAAATATAAACATCTATTTAGTAAAAAGCAAACCTTGTTCTATCAAGCCAGCTAAGCGCAACTTTGTTAAATCACAAACGACGCCTTGCGTTTCACCAACAAACACTTCTGGAACAAAATGTCTTTGAAACGCTACAAGAAGCTTCCTATCATCATCAGATCCATACCCTAGCTTCCTAATAGCAGCGTATACATCCTCTAAAGGAGAAGCTGAACTAATCATTTCAGGCCAAGCACCTATCCCCACTTTCGCAAACTCCGCCCATGGAAACAACTCCCCAGGGTCCTCTTTACGATCTGGCGCAACATCAGAATGTCCCAAAACCAATTTGATTGAAGGATGCTTTTTAAGAACATCCAAACTTAATTTTTTTAAGGTTTCGATTTGAGCAATAGGAAACTCACAATATCCAAACTCATGCCCTAAGTTAACAAGCTCAATGCCAATGGATTTAGCATTCATCGCTTTATCGCCTTGCCAACTTGATACGCCCGCATGCCAAGCACGCTTATCGTCATCTACGTGTTTATAAATACCTCCATTCTCATCAATAGTATAATGAGCACTAACCTCAGCCTGCTTATTCGTTAACCGATCCAAAGCGGCTTGCGCTGTTTTCATCCCTGTATAATGAAAGATCAAATACTCAATCTGAACGTCACCACGCTCATCAAAATTAGGCGACGGTAACTCTATTATCTTCATCGCTTCTCCTTAACTTTCAATAACAAGACAAGGCCAACGACCCAGAATATAATAATGCTCGCCATACCTGCCTGTTGCGTCCCAAAATAACTCGTCATCAACCCAAACATCAAAGGCCCCATAAAGGAAATAGATTTCCCCGTAAACGCATAGAGACCATATGCTTGAGTCATCAAATGTGGAGGGCACAACTTCCCAATCATTGTACGGCTAGCCGCTTGAACTGGTCCCATAAACGTTCCCAACCCTAGCGCTAAAATAAGAAAATAAACCTTATCTTCAATCAGCAAAATAGCGCCACCAACCACAATCAATCCAACCAAGGAAATAATAATTGTTCTTTTAGATCCAATAGCATCATCAACGAAAGCAAAACCAAAAGCCCCTAATCCCGCCGTGACATTTAAACCAATGGCAAAGATAAGAATTTCAGTAAAATCCATTCCAAATTGACCAGCCGCGTAAACCCCACCAATCGCAAATAGAGTAACCAAACCATCTCGGTATATCGCACTAGCAATTAGGAAACGCACCAAATTAATATGCTGACGGACATTTTTTGCACTGGTGAAAAGCTGGTTTAAACCTTTCTTCAAAGCCTTAAAAAAACTTAAAGATTCTATATCAACGTCCTTCGTAAACAAAAACATTGGGATCATAAAAATAAAAAACCAAAGCGCAATGAAAGGACCCGTTAAACGTATATGTTCAAAATTGTCTTTGGGAATAGGCAATAATGGTTCCGCTTCTCCAAGCCCAATAAAACCAAATAAGGTAATAGCCAAAGCACTTAAACCACCTAGGTATCCTAAGCCCCAAGCCCATCCAGATACACGCCCCATTTTCTCTTTCGGCGCAACATGTGGTAACAAAGCGTTATAAAACACTTGCGCCAACTCCAAGCCAATATTGGCGATGACAATAAGCGTTAAAACAAAAAGAATATGCCCAGTCGAGTTATCAGGCGTTGCAAACCACAACAAAGCGCATGGTACAATACAAAGCATTGAGAGCCAGAAAATCCAACTTTTACGCTTACCAGAATTATCAGCCACCGCCCCCAATAAAGGCCCTAAAAAAGCAATAAAAAACCCACTAATTCCAATCGCAAAGCTCCATTGGGCACTTCCCAAGGTTTCATCACCAACAATTTGCCGAGAAAAATAAACTCCAAATATAAAAGTGATAATAACCGTGCTAAATGCTGTATTAGCCCAATCATACAGACACCATGAAAACATAGAAAATTTTTGGGACTTTTTAGAAGGTTTAAGCATAAAATGAGCATAAAATAGCTTGTAACAAAAACAAAGCCCCTTGCGAATAAAGATACATGAAATACATACTTATCATTACATTACTTCTCATCGCCCCCCTGTTCTATTTTGGGACGATAAAACAGTCAAAAGGAATGGACGTGGCAGACACTATCAAAACAACTCAACCAGATAACCTTCCTATTGCAACCCTAGCAGGTGGATGCTTTTGGTGCTTAGAGAGTGAATTTAGAGCATTTGACGGTGTTGTATATACAATCTCTGGCTATACAGGTGGCAAAATTGATAACCCAACATATGGCGACATCACCACAGGCAAAACAGGCCACGCCGAAGCCACAGACATCTATTACGATCCAGATATCATTTCCTACCGCGAACTTGTTGATTATTTCTTACGTAAATCACACGATCCGACACAACTTAACCGCCAAGGCGTTGATGTTGGCACACAATACCGTTCAGCAATCTTTTATCACAATGATGAACAAAAAAAGATAGCTCAAGAGGCCATCAAAGCCGCAGAAAGCGATAAAGTCTGGAAAGATGATATTGTCACAACATTGGAGCCACTCACAAAATTTTGGCCTGCTGAGGATTACCACCAACAATACTATGAAAAATATGAGCAAGCCAATGGACGCCCACACATCCGCGTCCTCCTTAAGAAAAAGAACAAATAAAGCTTTATGGATAGGCCATTTTGGTCTATTAATATGCCTTCTTTTAAAGAGTATTCAGGAGACATAACAATGTCACAACTAAGCTATACCAGCGAAGTCGCAAGCGCGACGGCCCCTATCTATGAAATATTAAAAGATCAGTATGAAGAAAAGTACTGGCAATCGCTTGCCCCTTACATTTATGAAATTAACCGCCTAAAAAAAGAAAAAAATGCGGTTATACTAGCTCACAATTATATGACGCCAGATATCTTTCACGGTGTGGCAGACATTGTTGGTGACTCACTTGCCCTCGCTAGGTCCGCCGCACAGACAGAAGCTGATATTATTATTCAGTGCGGCGTGCACTTTATGGCCGAAACGTCCAAAGCTTTATGTATGGACAAAAAAGTAATCATTCCTGATATGAAGGCTGGCTGTTCTTTGGCCGAAAGTATCACCGCAAAAGACGTGCGCCTTCTTCGCGAAAAATATCCAAATGTACCGATCATCACCTACGTAAATTCTTCTGCTGAAGTCAAAGCAGAAAGTGACATTTGCTGTACTTCTGGCAATGCTGTAAAAATTGTCAATGCCATGGACAGCGATACGGTTCTTATGATCCCTGATAAATACTTGGCTGATTACACACGCCAACATACAGACAAAACAGTATTGACGTGGGAAGGAAGCTGTATGGTACATGAGCGCTTCACGCCAGAAGACATTAAAAAATTCCGTGCCAAATATGAAGGCATCCAAGTCCTTGCCCATCCAGAATGTCCAAAAGAAGTCCTAGACGAAGCCGATTATACAGGATCAACACAACAAATGATCGAATACGTTGAAGATGAAAAGCCCGCCCGTGTTGTCCTTATTACAGAATGTTCGATGAGTGATAATATTGCCGCGGCGCATCCTGAAATGGAGCTGGTGCGTCCCTGCCAAATGTGCCCGCACATGAAACGCATTACACTACCGAAAATTTTAAAAGCACTGCAAGACGAAGGCCCTGAAGTTCTCTTAGACCCAGAAATTGCAGAAGCATCCCGTATCCCTGTTCAAAAAATGTTGGACTTAAGCTAATGAGCATATTCTCTCTCGTACACGAAGACACCGTCAAAGCCGCCCTAAAAGAAGACCTCGGCCACGGTCGTGACGTCACGACAGAGTTTCTTATCCCTAAAGATAAAAATATCACAGCAGTTATGAATGCCCGCGAGAGCGGTATCTTGGCGGGAATAGAACTAGCAGAAATTGCTTACAATCTTGCCTCAAAAAACAATCTAAAACTTACGCGTCACATCGATGACGGAGAGGCGCTTAAGGCTGGTGATAAAATATTGACGATTGAAGGTAACGCACAACAAATTCTAACGGCTGAACGTGTTGGTCTAAACTATGCTTCACATTTAAGTGCAATCGCCACAAAAACTGCTGAGTATGTAAAGGCCGTTGAAGGCACAAAAGCAAAAATAGTGTGTACCCGTAAAACACTCCCTGGTTTACGCACCCTCCAGAAACATGCCGTCCTTATGGGCGGCGGTGCAAATCATCGCTTTGGGCTAGATGATGCTATTTTGATTAAAGACAATCACATTGCCGCCGCGGGTGGCGTTGCCGAAGTTCTTAATCGCGCGCAAACCGTGGGTCACATGGTCAAAATTGAAATTGAGGTTGATACGCTAGATCAACTTGATGAAGTTATTACCCATGGTGGCGCAGACATCGTATTACTTGATAATATGCCGCCCGAAGATTTAAAAACCGCCGTTGGCCGCATTGAAGGTAAAATGATTAGTGAAGCTTCTGGTGGTATCAACATGGATACCGTCCGCGGTATCGCAGAAAGCGGCGTTGACCTGATCTCCATCGGTGCCCTCACCCACACCGTAAAAGTGCTCGATATCGGCCTAGATTTTGAAGATTAGTTTACGTTGTAACCAATTCTCCAACACGCTAAAAAACTTCTTTAACCTTAGCTATGCTTTTCAACCATTAGTTTTTTGATTTCACTGATTGATTTCGCTGGGTTCAAATCTTTTGGACACGCATTTGTACAGTTCATAATTGTATGACAGCGGTAGAGTTTAAATGGATCTTCTAGTTGATCCAAACGCTCATCCGTTGCTTCATCACGTGTATCCGTAATCCAACGCCACGCATTCAACAGTACCGCTGGTCCCATAAATTTATCTGGGTTCCACCAATATGATGGGCATGATGTCGTACAGCAAAAACATAGAATACAACCCGCAGGGCCTTTACCATCTGCACCATTTAATTTTTGTGCATCTTCTGGACTTTGTAAACGCTCACGCGCAGGCGCAGGAGAATCAGTTTTCATCCATGGCTCAATCGACGCGTATTGCGCATAAGCATGATTTAAATCTGGTACCAAATCCTTAACCACGGGCATATGTGGCAATGGTGTAATTTTAACATCGCCTTTGATCTCGTTAATGGGCGTCAAACAAGCGAGCGCATTACGGCCATCAATATTCATCGCACAAGACCCACAAATACCTTCACGGCAAGAACGGCGGAACGTCAACGTGCTATCCACTTCGTCTTTGATGTGGATAATCGCATCCAAAACCATAGGACCGCATTCGTCTAAGTTAATATCATATTCATCAAGACGTGGGTTTTTATCTTCGTCCGGATTCCATCGATATACCTTAAAGTTTTTTGTATTGTCGCCGCCATTAGTTGCGTCAAACTTTTCACCTTTTTTAACCTTAGACTTCTTAGGTAATGTAAATTCAGCCATTTTTAAACATCCATTCTTAAATTTAAATCTTATCCAGCATTAACATTAGGAGCATCTTCTAATGCTTTTTCTAATGCCATTTTTTTTGCACTCTCCGCTTTTTCAAGCGCCTCTTCTTCTAATTTTTCTTTTTCCAATGCCTGCTCTTTTTGAGCGGCAGCAGATGTCAGCTTTGTATCATCATTCAATTCCGGTGCGGGTTCAGGAACCATTTCTGGCACATCATCTTTATCAATAATAAGCTCATTATCAGTATCCTCAGGCTCTTCACCTTCAGCAACTTGATCTACCTCTAATGTAGTATTTCCTTCAAAATCTGGATCTTGCGCCTGAACATCCTTGGTTGGATCGGCCTCTTCATCAAAAACATCAACTAAATCTTCTGTAACAATAACTTTGATAGAAACTTGAAATTCACCATCTGGTGTCACATTAATTGACGATGTTTCTATTGATACATGACCAGCCTCTGCGCCGATATCCACCTTGCCCAGTGCATTTGAAATAGCACCAGCTAATGTTTCCGCAGAACTACCACTTGCATCAAATTCAGACATATATTAGTAAACCCTTTTCTTGGGCGGCACGGCCTCAACTTCATCGGTTAATGTCGTTAAAATTACAGGGCGGTAGCTAATCTTTGTTGCCCCTTTTTCATCAATGTGGGTGATCGTGTGTTTCATCCATTCATCGTCATGGCGGTCTGGGAAGTCTTCACGCGCATGTGCACCGCGGCTTTCTTTACGGTTGACCGCACTCGACAATGAAGCAACAGACTGATAAAGCAAGTTATCAAGTTCTAAAGTTTCAACTAAATCTGTATTAAAAACCATAGAACGATCTTTCAATCCTAAATCATCACGACCATTAAAAATTTCAACAATTTTTTCATGCCCTTCTTCAAGAGTCTCACCCGTACGGAACACGGCGGCATGATCTTGCATAGTGCGTTGCATTTTTCCACGCAGTTCTGAGGTAGATGTACCACCCTTCGCATTACGGTATTTATCTAAACGATCTAACGCACGTTGATCATCTCCACTCTTTAGAGATTTATGCGGCATATTCGGTGTTACTATTTCTGCACAACGCATCGCCGCCGCACGACCAAAAACAACTAAATCAAGTAATGAGTTTGATCCCAAACGGTTTGCGCCATGCACAGAAACACAGGCCGCTTCACCAATCGCCATCAATCCTGGTACAACTGCATTCGGATCCTTTGAGGTTGGGTTCACAACTTCAGTACGGAAATTTGTCGGAACGCCGCCCATGTTATAATGCACTGTCGGTAAAACAGGAATTGGCTCTTTCGTCACATCGACACCCGCAAAAATACGCGCGCTTTCAGCGATACCTGGAAGACGTGAATTAATAACTTCAGGATCAAGGTGCATCAAATTTAAGTGAATATGATCTTTATTTTCACCAACACCGCGCCCCTCACGAATTTCAATAGTCATCGAACGCGACACAACATCTCGAGACGCCAAATCCTTGGCGCTTGGAGCATAACGCTCCATAAAGCGCTCTCCTTCAGAGTTCGTAAGATAACCACCTTCACCGCGAACACCTTCCGTAATCAAACAACCCGCGCCGTAGATTCCTGTCGGGTGAAACTGTGTGAACTCCATATCTTGAAGCGGTAAGCCAGCACGCGCCACCATACCACCACCATCACCCGTACACGTATGAGCAGATGTACATGAAAAATAAGCACGGCCATAACCGCCTGTTGCCAAAATAACTTGATGCGCACGGAAACGATGAATTTTACCATCATCTAAATTCCAACACATAACACCGACGCACATGCCATCTTCCATGATCAGATCAAGCGCAAAATATTCAATAAAGAACTCAGCCTTATGCTTTAACGATTGCTGGTAAAGCGTGTGAAGCATCGCGTGCCCCGTACGATCCGCCGCAGCACACGTTCGTTGCGCAGTACCTTCACCATAATTTGTTGTCATACCACCAAACGCACGTTGATAAATTTTACCCGCCGCCGTACGAGAGAATGGAACACCATAATGCTCAAGCTCAATCACCGCAGGAATAGCTTCGCGGCACATATATTCAATCGCATCCTGATCACCAAGCCAATCAGAACCTTTAATCGTGTCATACATATGGTAACGCCAATCATCATCACCCATATTGCCTAGCGCCGCCGAAATACCGCCTTGCGCCGCAACAGTATGCGATCGTGTTGGAAACACTTTTGAAATAAGCGCTGTTTTCAGGCCTTTTTCCGCACAACCAAACCCCGCACGCAGTCCAGCACCACCGGCGCCAACCACCACAACATCATATTCGTGATCTATAATTTCATAATTTTCAGTCATTTACTTTATATCCCTGCCGTAAAGGCTACCTTTAGAATTGAAATAATTGCGGTTACACCCAACGTGAAGAAGAATAACTTCATGCCAATAATCTTAATCAAGCGAAGCGATTTACAAGAAATGTAATCTTCGTACACGACTTGTAGCTCAAGCGCGAAATGCTTCAGCGTTACAATCACAAACAGAATTGATACCACGATGCTTATTGGATTTGACATCCATGCGACAAACTCTTCATAAGATGCCGCTCTTAGTGAATAGATCGTGTAAATCATCCACGCAACCAACGGAATATTTAAAAGTGTTGTTATATCATGGAGAAGTTTGTGCGTCGCACCATGGTGAGCAGAGCCTAATCCTTTTGCTTTTTTAATATCCGTCAGAATAGAGTTATTGGTCTTAGACATTATTCTACGTCCCCTTCTTGTTGCGCTTGCACTTCCTCAGTCATCGGCGCGGCCTCATAATCACCTGACCAGCATCCACAAGAAAACTGCCACAAGATTAAAGTTAATGCCGCAGAAAGAAGTAAAACAAGATTGCCAGACCGAATGCCTGCCTGTTCATTTACACCAATGCCCATACTCCATAAAACATGGCGGACACCATTACCAATGTAAAAGAAAACCGCAAATGCCCAAACCATCATAAAGTATTTAATCCATGCCGCTGAAAAAAACGTCATCGATTTGGCGTAGAATTCAGGGTTCCATACGACGGCAATAAACCAGCCAATAAGAGCCAACAATGAAACACATAAGCCAATACCAACCACACGGCCAGAAATTGACATCAAAGCATTATAAGGCAAGCGATAAACCTGCAAATGCGGTGACATTGGTCTTTCAGTTGCTTTTTTATCTTCAGACATAAATAATCCTTATTAAATTTAAGTAATTATAATAGGGGCTTCGCTATGATATTCCAAGCCTTAAAGGCTCAAAACGATTATAAATAATCTTTAATTATCGCTTCTGCAATCTGAATAGAATTGAGGGCGGCCCCTTTACGCATATTATCGCTAACACACCAAAAATTCAGGCCGTGTTTAACAGAGTTATCCTTACGGATACGAGACACAAAAACATCATCTTCACCCGCACACTCGGCTGGCGTAATGAATTCCATTTCACTTTCACGATCAATAATGGAAATACCATCGAAATCACGCCATAGCTTTTTGGCTTCTTTAACACTCAACTCGCTTTCAAATTCAACGTTAACCATTTCAGCATGACCAATGAAAACGGGCATACGCACGCAATTTGCACAAACTTCAATTTTACTATCCAAAATCTTCTTGGTTTCAACAACCATTTTCCATTCTTCTTTGGTCATTCCTGTGTCTTCACCAGTCTCAATAAACTTATCAATTTGTGGAATAACATTAAAAGCAATCTGCTTAGGGAAAACTTCATTTTTAGGTTCGTTATTCATGAAGAACGTTCTGGATTGATTAAACAATTCATCCATCGCTTCTTTACCCGCCCCTGATACAGACTGATACGTTGACACAACAACGCGTTTAATTTTCGCAGCATCATGTAAAGGTTTAAGAGCAACCAACATCTGTATAGTCGAGCAATTAGGATTGGCAATGATATTACGCTTTGAATAATCTTTAAGCGCCTCTGGATTAACCTCTGGAACAACCAACGGCACATCAGGTTCCATACGGAAATGGCTAGTATTATCAATAACAATCGCCCCCGCTTCACCCGCTTTCGGAGCAAACTCCGCAGACACTTTTGCGCCAGGAGATGAGAAGACAAAATCAGTCCCTTTAAAATCGTACTTGGCTAGGTCTTGAACCTTAAGATCTTTATCCCCAAAAGAGACTTCTTTACCGACAGAACGTGCAGAAGCCAAAGCAACCACCTCACTCACAGGGAAATTACGCTCATGCAATATCTCCAGCATTTCACGTCCTACATTACCTGTTGCACCCACAACCGCCACTTTATATGTCATTTTATTAAATCCTTTTTACTTATCAGCCATTTAGGCTTATTCTTAATGCCTATAGTTAATGATTTTATCATTATATTTCAATCCTAAAATTACGGTATCAATTCCATGTCACCCAAACAACCATCTATCGAGAAATTACAACGGGATTTAGCCCAAGCAGATGCCATAGCCCAGCAAAAATCAAACTTCTTAGCGACGATGAGTCATGAGATTAGAACGCCTATGCAATCTGTCTATGGATTGCTCGAACTAATTGAACAAGAAAAGCCAGATTCTAACATCTTGTCGATGGTACAAACCGCTAAAAATTCCGCCAGCGGATTATTGGAAATTCTAGATGATATCCTAGAATTTGCCAAAATGGATGCCGATCAAATGACCCTAGATTCTTTCGAGGTTCCCGTAAGAACCCTTATCTATGGAATCAACGAAGCAATGGCGGTTAAGGTTCAAGGGAAATCCGTTGATATAAAAGATGATATCTCAAAAGACGTCCCTTTTGTTGTCATTGGCGACCCTAAACGATTACGTCAAATTCTTATGAACCTTATGAGCAATGCCTTAAAATTTACCCATGAAGGTATCGTTACAATTAAAGTTTCTACTGAATGCAAAGTACTCTCACCAGAAAAAAACAAAACTTGCCTTAGGTTTGAAGTCGTCGACACAGGTATCGGCATGGAAGAAGAAGTTTGCAAAACTTTGTTTCAACCCTTCACCCAAGAAGATAACAGCACATCTAGAAAATATGGGGGAACAGGCTTAGGGCTCTCTATCTGTAAAAAGCTTGTTAGCATTATGGGTGGAGAAATTGGCGTAATTTCTAAAAAAGGCAAAGGGTCAAATTTTTGGTTTGAAATCCCAACAGAAGAAGTCAGCAATTCTAACCCTCAAGTTGAGATGCCCTCCCTTGATGGATTATCCATTCTTTCCGTTGAAGACCATCCTCAAGGCGCAAAAGAAATCATGCGCTCGTTACAATCGATGGGCGCGCTCGTTGAAAACTGCACTCATTACGCAGAAGGTCTAGAACTTGCTATGCGACGACCATTTGACGTTGCTATTATTGATCAGGGATTACCCGATGGTCTTGGCTTAGACCTTATTCGCGAGCTGATGCAACTTAGACCATTTATGGGCTACATCATGTATACGGTACGTGAGGACGCAGGATTACAACATACACTACAATCGCTAGGCGTAACTTATCTAACAAAGCCAGCCAGTCGGCTTGGCTTAGGTGAGGCCGTACAAGACGCCGCGAGCAAAACGAAGCAAATGTCGATTGAAGGCAACACAAAAATGCTTGTCGCCGAAGATACACCAAGCGTTCGAGACATCTTAAAAAGACAGCTCGACAAACTCGGCGTAGATGCTGATTTTGTTGAAAATGGAAAACAGGCTTGGGATGCCTTACAATCTGACGAATACGGCATATTGTTAACTGACCTACACATGCCCGAAATGGATGGCTATGAGCTAATCAAAAAAATTAGAAATAAGGACGAACAAATAGATAAACACTTCCCCGTTATTTCATTAACGGCCGACGTTCAAATGGGACAACGCCAAGTTTTCATGTCACATGGTTTCGATGAATGTCTTCTAAAGCCTGTCTCGTTAGGACAGTTTCAAAGGTTACTTATTCGTTGGGGATTACTAGCCGAAGATAGAAAAGAAATAAAGACCGAGTCAAAAACGAATAGCTCATCACCGCTAAATGAAAATAAAAAAGCGTCCATAGATTTGATTTCCATTGAAAAACAAATGGGACAAATGGATGACCAAGTCATTGAAATGCTGGGTATGTTTGCCGACATGACAGAACCTTTAGTGAATGATATCGAAACTGCTTCGTTAGCCAACAATATAGGTACCCTCAAAGAAAAAGCACACAGCCTAAAAGGAGCAGCGCGCTCCGCTTGTGCTAATATACTCGGTAATTATGCAGAAGAATTACAAGATGCCGCAGAAGTGGGTAAAAATGACAGTGAGCTTATTGCAAAAATTCGAAATGAGTTTGAAAGAGTGAAAGAAGAAATCAAAAATATGTAATTATTTTTGAACTAACAACCAGACTCTTCACCGTCAGTATCACCGTTATAAACGGCACTGGGCTGTATAATCAGCCATAAACGAAAACAACTATTACCCGACAAACATTTAGGATCACTTACTCCGGCAGCACTCGTTAATTCAACATCAGCAGCCGTCGCATCAATGACATCTGCTTGGCATTCAGAATAATTATCATCAAGCTTCGTCATAGCCGTCTGTAAGAAAGCATCTGTTTTATCGGTCTTATTAAAAAAGAAAACACCATCGCTACCATTATAGTATTCCCAAGCCTCAAATAAATCAGGTGGTGGTGGGGCAAACTTGCCGCTCGTACCACCAAAAACATTCGCGTGATCTGTGCTGTTACCAGGGTTTCCTGGGCATTTAATATTTTGAATTTCATTATTCGCCGCTGGACTGGCTAAATAAGTGCTCGTAGGGTTGATTGGATAAGGCGTATTAGTCGTTCCTTGTAAACCATCATTACCGTTTGGACCACGGTCACCCGCAGGGTAGCTTAAAACACACTCTTGAATTGAAGAACGTAAAAACTCTATCTGAGATTTCAGGGCGGAGACTGCATTAAAACTACCTTGTGCCGTAGTTTGTTGACTAGACGGACGCATAAACGATGCAGTCAAGGCCGCCAATAAAGCAATCGCAATCAAAATATAAACAAGCGCACTTCCATGTTCAGAAGCACGCTCGTTTTTTATTCTTAAAATGTTCATAGAACGTCTAAACTTATCTTTCTAGAAGAGCTGAAAAGAAGACGTAATCCGTACCGTCAAAGAAACAACCAGATGGTTGACCTGAAAAGGCTTCACAACTTGCACCGTCGCCTTGAAGGTCTTCTTGGTTTGTAACAGGAAATGTAAACGTATCATCCATATTGACACGAATATTGGCAACCGTAACACCAGTGTCGATATCAGGCACAGCACCATTTGTAATGGTACAACTTGCCGTGTTGATAACAAATTCATCGTTCACTTGCTCACAAACGCCTTGCGTTACACCAGGGAGGAACGCAATAACATCGTTACCACCAGCACCATCTGTTCCAATTTGTGGTATATCCCAAAGCGGGTTATAAAACCATGTTCCTTGACCGTTACCAACCATCATATCTGTTGGCGCTTGTTGAAAAACAGCACCACCACCATTTGGGTGAAAAACTAATCGAGTTGTATCTAAAGCAGCAAAGCCTGAAGGCGGGTTAAACAACAAATCTGCTACATCTGTACCACTTAAGACCATACGAATAATTGATGTTCTTAATGCTGTAGGGTGTTGCGTCATAGACGCCCCACTCAAAATAGCTTGCTCTCTTTCGCTTGATCCACCACCAGAACGTGTAGACTGCGTCACCGCATATGAAAGGGCCGCAAAAAGTGCCACCGCAATAAGAATTAAGAATAAGACATTGCCTCTTTCGCCTTCTCTAAAATCTTTACATTTTTTCATAAAATTCTCCGTTTTATATTATATTAATTATTGTGCTTTTTCGACTGAAACCTTATTAACTTTAAGAGAGGCTGCTAATTTATATTGCTTGTCGCACTCTCGACCAACACACAACTTTTCTAAGGACACCCTCCAACCGTTTCCGCCATTCTGAACGTGCCCAATGGCTTCACGAAACTCTGCAAAATTACGAGTATCTTTAGCCGTTATCAATATGTTAGCCCCATTTGCCTTAATGTCCAGCCCTTTATAGCTTTCTTTGGCCTTTGCGACAAAACTTTCCACATCTTTTTTACCAATGCTAACATTCTTGATTTTAGGGACAGATGGTTTCAATGCTTGCGTTTCTTTAAGTTCTTCACGCAATTTGATCATATTCTGAGTTTGAATTGCCGTGTAAAGCCCCGCCATAGCAGCTATTCCCCACGCGATCGATGCCGCGATCAGCACTGTTTGCCCAGCATTTTGCGGCAATTTCTCCAAAAAAACGTTTAAGTCTTCAGTCGCTTTTGGCGTGAAGTACTTTTGCAACGATTTAAAATCGAAAGATTTAAAATTCAAACCCATACCCTTAATTTATTATATAATTTTACCAACAAACACTTAAGTAATTATTACTTATTTTGACCCTTTAATTCGAACGCGACCATCTTTTTCTAAATTACCAGGTTGTACGTTCCTCAAACTTCCCACACCTTTACCATAAGGCTGAGGCACAAGCGCTTCCCACTGCAATTTATTACCTTGAACTTCATATTTAACGAGCGTGCCATCAATTTCTCTTAAGTCATCTAATATCTCTTGAATCCGTACCATGTGCTTAATTGAATCACTCTGCAAAGCGTTATAAGCTTCCATCATAAGATTTTGGGATACACGATCCGTTTCATCTTTTACTTTTTTGAGATCTCTTTCTACAGCACCAGAAAGGTAAAATTGCACTGCGAGAAAACTTAAAATTACAAAATTCATAACAATACCAAAAAATAGAAGCACCTTTGCCGCAAATCTAGACAACTTTTCCGTCTGAAGCATACGGTTAGCCCAAGGAACCTGCTCAGCTACATCTGGATTAATCGTCACAAAATTAGCATCCATACTTTGAATTCTTGGCAATAACGTTCTAGCCGCGCCAATAAAAACCTGCATACGTCCAGTTTCTTGATCCCAACGCAACGCCGAGGCCGTTCCTTCTTGCTCATATAGATAAACTGTATCTTTGTCCCAATACTCACTGTTACCAGGAAGCGCGGCAGCCAGAGGACACCAGCTATCTGGGTTTGAAGCTAGTGATGAGGAAGGACACGCTAAATACCAACAACGATTATTTTCAACTGTATAACAAAAATGAACCTTTTCAGTCGCACAAGCTTGCGCCGCCGCATTCCATATTGCTTCTTCTTCTGTTCCGACGATGTGAGGTACTGAGCCACCAATAATTTCTTGAGGCAAAAAAGTTGATAGCTTTTGTTTATTTAAAACTGGTTTTTTCGACTTTAGAGAATCAGCCTTCTTACCCAGCAGGCTTTTCACGCCTTCTGAATCGGTATCATCTTTTTGGTTTTCGCTATTCTTTTTTATCAAGTTAGATATTCCCCATAAGGCCGCCCATCATACTGTCCATACTAATATTCATAACTGAAAGCGCATAAATCGCACTTCCAAATGCTATGACCAAAAATACACCAGTAAGGGCAAATGCCAGCCACACGATCAATGAGTGTTTCGTTTTTCCAGACGTCGCCCGCATTTCAGAAATAGACTCTAATATAGTAGCAACTTGATCCAAATCAGACAAGCTCGCAAGTTCCATACGCTCACTTCTAGTTAAAGGCTCACGATCTAATGCATTCCCTAAACCAATACCACGTGATAAATCTTCATTGGCTGTCTCCCAATATCGTCCAACTTCTGGTGATGTTGTCGCCTGCGAAGCTTGATGTAAAGCCTCACTAATAGGAACAGCCCCTCTGATCATTCGTGATGCTGCCATCATGGAGTCTGAAAATCCCAAATCTCTTAAATACGCACCAATCAATGGGATTCTTCTTACAACGCGGGCTGTTGGCCAGTCTGTCTTTCCTTTATTTATAAAGAAAGAAAATATCGCCCACACCATAAATCCACCAATAGAGAACGCAAAATAAATCAAGACATCCCACGTCAGAGCCAAGTTGTCGACAACAGCGTTATACTTTTCAAGTTCATCTGGATTCTGTGGCGCGTTACCCCTAAACCACCCAAGAACCATGTCCTTCCCCCAAAACAGCGATTGAACGATTGTGATAACATCAAAACCCAACCAACCCATCGTCCCCATAATAGCACGTGCATTTTTCTTTTTTTGCGTAATAGAATGAATGGCATGCGGTATACCTTCCGCTAGTTTATTTGCCTTTTCACTTCCCGATAGAATAGCAAGCGTTCCGTGATCAAAAATTTTCAACGCTTTTAGGGCATCAATAACACCGAGCCCTCGTGATAAAGCTTCACGTGCTGGCGCTAGAATATTTTGCCTTTGTGGATTTGTTTCCGCTTCGATAATTTTCCAAAGCGCTACACCAGGCGAAGATAACGAAGTCGATCTAAACTGGATACCGCGTAACAGCTGTACCTGCCACCACGTTGAACGCGCCAGAAGTCTTTCCAATGGTGATCTTTTATGAGGACGAATTGATAAAACATAGCCCCCTTTTTTAATAACGGCTTGCCTTACGTCTTCCTCTGTTGGCAAGTAAAACGACTCTTTCGTTTTCTTAACACCAGACATACTGTCATAAGCTATTTCTGTGACCCACTGTTGCATGGCTCACCTACTCTTCCAAATAAGATAAAGAAGCTTTAGGGTCAATCTGCCCACTTAAAACAAGATCAACTAAGCCCTCTCTTCTTGTATGAACAATGACACCCTCTTCATTTCGAAGGTTGTTAACATTAGTCACTAACGCTTCATAGATACTATTTCTTTGACCAGGGCCTGGCGTAATCAATATCGCATCAAGTAATAACGTTCGTCCTGAAATACCTGTTCGATTACACAAATCACACCCAGATGTGTTGTGCTCTCTAATTTGATCCGTTCCTTCAATGCCTAACGTTTTTAAATCATTGATTTCTAAAACGTCACCCGCCGCTTTTGGATTAGAGCACCCTTGGCATAAAGTACGAACGAGGCGTTGATTTAATATAGCGCGCACTTGCTGTGAAAGCGTAAAAGTAGACGCCCGCTCTCTTTCAGCAGGCATCAACGACCGAAGTCTTTCAAAAGTTTGAAGCGCCGTATCCGCGTGGACTGTTGAAATAACGGTGTGTCCAGATTCTGCAGCGCGCAATGATGTTTCAACTGTGTCAGCATCACGCATCTCACCAATAATAATATAATCAGGATCGTGTCGCATAGAGGCTTTGATTAAATCAGAGAAATCACCACCATGTTGCCCTGGCCTAACCTGCCATTGCGTTGCATAGCGCAACTCATACTCAATAGGATCTTCAATCGTTAAAACATGACGACGGCGACGATCAATTTGTTGCACACACGCATAAAGCGTTGTCGTCTTACCAGAACCTGTTGGGCCAGAAAGAAGAATTAACCCTCCTCCACCTTTAATCTCAGGGGAAAGAGATTTGGCTAAATAATCACCAATATCTTCGTGTCGCTTAAACAGTTCATCAAAACCTCTCAGCGCAGCTCTGTCCAAAATACGTAATGTAATTTTTTCACCATCTTGTGCTTGCGGCCCTGCAGCAACACGAACATCGACACTACGTCCTTGCCACATAAAACCAAAACGGCCATCTTTGGGTGTCACACGATCACCAAAGTTCAAGCCAGCATTTCTTTTCAACAAAGTCGTCAAACGCGCCATCGCCTCAGCAGGTAGCAGGTGAACAGGTGTTAAATCACCATCAATTCTATACTTAATCCAATTAGGTGCTTCTGGATTATTATCCTGCACCAAGTGAATATCCGAAACGCGTAATTGCAAGGCCTCTGCCAACATGTCTCGTTCAAACCGATTTAAAAGAAGACCGTTATCAATATCAACCAACCACTGCGATAATGTTTTTTCACAACGGTCTGCCGACAAATCATGAACTGATCGCAACGTTTCAAGAAGCTCGGCACGATCCCATATCTCAATATCAACCTCGTTGACCTGAAGTCCGCTTCGGTTGGCCGTTGAAACAAGGTTTTCTTTTTGTCTGTTTGATAATTCGTTTAAAGGAGCAAGCTTAAGAACCCCATCACTCAAACCGATTAAATGAATACTTAAAGGCAACCAAGACTGAACAGGCAGGATACCCCTAAGTTGATCTCCCGAAGCGCGATTCCTTGCTCCAGACTCTTCACTTTCCGAAAGTGGTACAGCGCCCGCCATATCCAGCAATTGGTCAGTTGAACGCGATACGCCCATGTCATTAAACATGGCACGTTCTTTTTGCACCATATCTAAGTAACGCTCACGACCTTCTGCTGATCTTATTTTACGGCGGTCTTGCCATTGACGTCTCTCAATACCAACTGGCGACCCATTATCACTTTTGCGACGATCTTCCCCCTTTTTACGAAGGTCCATCGCTTCCAACATTTCTTCCCTCGGCTGATCGGTATCAATAATATCGCTCATTAGTTTCCAGCCGTATCTGTCGCAGTTGCCGTAGCGGGAACTGTATTATTGTTTGAAGTCGATGTCGCACCAAATGGTGCCAAGGACTTATCAAACAATAATAATATTTGTTGATTGCCACTTTTAAATTTCACTGCGCTTGATTGAATATTCACCAACCATAAAGCACCACCGATAACCGTCTCTTGACCATTAAAGACAAC
>JALZUF010000127.1 GCA_023301785.1 Alphaproteobacteria bacterium
CCATGGTGGGTACGCCTTTATGGGCACTGGCACACTTACGCATAGATGGCGATGGTTTACCCGGAAAATCAGCGATGAATGGTTACCTCTTAGTCTTTGAAATATTTTTAAGACCAATCTTAACTGTTTTCGGGTTAATAGGCGGTATGGCGATCTTCACAGCATTGGCAACTATTCTAAATGAAGTATTTGATTTAGCTGTTTTCAACGTCACAGGTACAGATCTATCCGAAGGTAGGTTAGGATTTAGTGACAGTACAGGTGGAGAAGGTGGCAATGACGCGAGCTTTGGACGTCATGTTATTGATGAATTTTTCTTTACTGTTGTTTACGCAATCATTCTTTATATGATGGCCGTCTCTTCCTTTAAGATGATAACGCTTGTTCCGAACAATATTTTAAGATGGCTGGGGCAAAGTGTTAGCTCGTTTAACGATCAAGCACAAGATCCTGCACAAGGCTTGACCCAATATGCCGCCCTTGGTGGTGCTCGTATTGGTGGACAGATATCACAAGGAATTACTCAACTTGGTACAGGAGCTGGTAGGCTTGCTGGTGAAGGTTATCAAGCAGCATCAGGAAGTACGAGGCCTAACACATGATAAATATTAATGTAACTAAAGGACAAGTCTTTAAGTATGCGTTTCTGCCGCAGGTGCTCCCTCGCCTACAAGGTTTAATTTTTTCTGGTTTCTCAAACTTGGCATACTTCATTGCATTAGTTTACCGCGCAACAAATATTTTACCGGATAATCATTTATATTTAAAAACATCTTCTGTTGGAAAATATTCAATTCGAAATGTTCTATCAGAAGCTGCAAAGCATGTACGCTTTGATCTAAAACATATAGATCAAGTCATCATATTTTTTGCACTTATTGCAGGCCTGTTTATTCTTATTGCACAATTTCTGCTGTTGGCAACATCAATTTTTGTTGGATCAGCTTCTGCGGCGACTGAAGGGCTACCTATTGGAATTGGTGAGTTTTTTGTAACACCAGATCCTACAGAGGATCTGGCCTTAAGAATGTTAGACAGCGTTTTTGGTGTGCCTGAAATATTCGGATCGAGAGAACTAAACGCTGAAAATGGTTATGATCCTGCTTTTCATGAAGCATTGCACGGGCTATTTCAAATTTATAGTTTTGGCCTTTTGGTTATTGCCGCCATTATTCTTGCCTATTTTATTTTTGCTATATTGGCTGAAACGGCACAAACAGGAACACCTTTTGGTAAAAGGTACAACCATGTTTGGGCACCAATACGATTAGTGGCCGGCATTGGTTTATTAGTTCCAATTACATTGGGATTAAATTCAAGCCAATGGATCACACTTTATGCAGCTAAGCTTGGATCTGGATTTGCAACACAAGGCTGGACTTTGTTTAACACGAAAATTACAGAAACATACTTAGAGCGCGACACCCTTGTATCAGAAGTGAACGTACCCGACCTAAAAGATATTGCGGCATTCATGATGTTAGCAAGAGCGTGTAAGTATGCTTATGCTGACCAAAGCCAAATTGATAATATTAATATGTATGTTATTTCCAATAAAGGTGGTGGGCAGTCTCTTTATACAGGAAATTATTTCAATGCTAACTCTGTTGGTGGAACGTCTGATATTCACATTCGTTTTGGTGAAAAAAATGAAGAACATTACACAGATGATATTGGAAATGTGAGATCTCATTGCGGCGACATTATCTTACAAAATACTGAAAATATTGGCGACGAATATGAAGCTCTAGTGAGGGCTTATAATGATACTGATGCTGATACTGAGGAGAGAGCAGCCGCATCACAAGCGCTACAAGATTCATACACCGCTGGTGTCATTATGAACATTCAATATTTTAGACTAATCTTTAATATGTGGACTTCAAATTACGCTGACACAATGGAGACTTCTGTTACAAGATTTATGGATCACAGGTTAAACAATGTTGCTGTAGCAAACGACCCTCCATCAGAAATAAAAAAACAAATGATAGATAAAGCTGTTGAAGATATTGAACGAGGTATTCCTTTTGCAATTTCCAAGGCAAAAGAAAAATTAGCCGGAAAAGATGATCTTGGCTTAGAGAAATACGGCTGGGGTGGCGCTAGCCTTTGGTACAATCAAATAGCGAACGTAAATGGCTCTATGACGAGTGCTATTTTAAATAAGCCACAAATAAAACTATATCCATTACCAATGGAAATTACATGTGAAGAAAATCAACAAGAAAACGATGAAACAGATTTAAGTGCTTGTTACGATCCCAATTTATCAAATGAAAAAAAGGTGCAATACCTAGGAAACTTAGATGAAAATATAGCCAAAGCTCTCAGCGACCTCTTCGATTTTTGGTACAAGGATCCTGAAGATTTAACAGGAAATGCCTTCCTCGACACAATCAACGCGATACTTGGCCTAGATGGCTTATTTGATATGTGTAAAAATGCAGATATACACCCTTTAGCGCAATTATCCTCCTTAGGGAAAGGCTTAATTGAAGCCGCGGTTAGAAACTTAGGACTCTCCTTAGGGAGTGGTGCCGCAGGAATTTTGGCGGGTTATTTTGGCCCTACTCTTGACGCAGCATCAGGATTTTTTGGAACCGTTGCCAGTATTGGTATTTTGATTGGATTCATTCTGTTCTATATCGTTCCTTTCTTACCATTCTTATATTTCATGTTCGCCGTTGGTGGATGGGTAAAAGGAATTTTTGAAGCCATGGTTGGTGTTCCATTATGGGCTCTTGCGCATCTTCGTATAGATGGTGAAGGTCTTCCTGGTGATGCTGCTATCAACGGGTATTTCCTAATTTTTGAAATTTTTATTAGACCTATACTCATTATATTCGGCCTAATTGCATCTGTTTTAGTATTCGGCGCCATGGTCCGCGTTCTAAATGATATCTTTACAATAGCTGTTTCAAACTTATCTGGTTTTTCAGGAGTAGAAGCGGCTGAAGGAGCCGAGGCCGGTAAAACCTGTACATCAACAGGATTAAATACAAGTGATCCAGGATCTATAGAATGGCTACGTGGTCCAGTTGATGAATTCTTCTTTACTGTTGTCTACGCTATTATCGTTTATATGACAGGTATGTCATGCTTTAAATTAATAGATCAAATTCCAAATAATATTTTACGTTGGATGGGACAAGGTGTTCAAACATTCAATGACCAAGCTGGTGAGCCAGCAGATGGCCTGATTTCTAAGATGGCAATCGGTGGTAGTATGTTAACGCAACAAATGTCTATGGTGGGTAACTTAAAAGATACAGCTAAAGGTCTTGGAAATGCTGCTGCAGACGCTGTTACACCACCCAAGCCTCCGACTTAAAGGTTGATGCATGGTCATATCCAAGAAAAAGATTTTCAAAACAGCATTATTACCTGAATATTATCCTCGCTTAAAACAGCTTTTTGGATCTGGGTTTGCAAACGTGGCGTACCTTATTGCCGTTGTTTACAATCTTGTTCGGATCATGCCGGCTAGTCACCCATATTTAAAAAGTGATAATATTGGTAAATATTCTATTCTTCAAGTTATTGGAGAGGCCAGTAATAATATTGACCTTAAAAAAGAAAATATTGATCAGATCATTATTTTCTTTGCTGTTTTATCTGCCCTCTTAATTCTCTTTGTGCAGTTTATTCTATTAGGCTTTGCACTCGTGATATCGAGATCGTATGCAGAAGGCGGTGGCGGTCAAATTCCTGAAAGTATCTTAGATTTTTTTAAAACTGACTATCCCGCAGATGATATTGCCTTTAAATTACTGAATTTAGTTTTTGGTGTACCAGACATGTTTGGCGGCGTCGGAGGTGATGTAGAGGGCGGTGTTCAAACCCCTATACATGTTGCCCTTCAATCTTTATTTGAGTTTTACAGCTATGGCATGCTTATTGTTGCCAGTTTTATTATTATCTACTTAGTTGCAACCACCATCATGGAAACAGCGCAATCTGGTATGCCATTCGGACAGCGGTTTAACAAAACTTGGGTGCCTGTTCGTATTATAATCTTTTTTGCGTTACTTTTACCAACCACGCATGGCTTAAACCCGGCGCAATATATGACATTAATGTCAGCTAAATTAGGCTCCGGTTTAGCAACCCAAGGCTGGACAATCTATAATGATGTTCTTGCAGCAAATGCTTACACTTTAACAGGATCAGTGGATCAAAATGTAGCGATTCCCAAAAAAGCAGACCTTATGTATCTACCTGCATTTATGTCAGTCGTACGAACTTGCGCTGTTTCCTATGAAGCCCTTTATAACCCTGTAGATTTTATCGAACCTGTATGGGCCGATGGGATTGTCGCATGGGCAGTTTATCGAAATTCTAATGATGAATTTGTTTCAGAATTAATGGCAGACAATACTTATGAAGATTTACTAGAGGCCTCAGAAGGGCGCGATATTACATTAACTTTCGGTGTTAAAGATGCTGCTATTTTTCCAGATGCTGCAGGTGGTGTAGGCCCTGTCTGTGGCTCATTAGAACTTCCAGCAACAGACGTGGCACAACCTGGCGCTGTTGTGTTTAGAACGGCGTATTACGATATAGTTAGCGATTTGTGGGCAGGGCTCTATTTCATCGAAGACTATGCGATCTACTTCGCTGATGTTTCGTTAAGTGTTGATATACCCGGTGGCCAACCCAACCCTCCGACACAATATTATAAACTTTCGTGGGTACGCTATATTGATCAAATCATGGAAGGAACTAACGTAGAAGAGTCTGGAGGCGTTATTCAAGAAGCCGTTGATGCACAAATTGAACAAGGCGACTGGCAACTTCCTCCCGAATTGCGCACGTATGGCTGGGCGGGGGCGGGCATTTGGTACAACACAGTTGCCGAACAAAATGGCGCCTTAATTGCAGCATTACGAGGAATACCAGAAGTTATGCTCTATCCGAGGGTGATGGAACAAATTGAAGAAGCAAAACAAAACGAAGATATTGCACCAGACGTCAATACACGCTTTATTGCCAACTATGCACCAGGGACGAAAACAGGTATCTCTTTAATCCATGAAGAGGAAATAGCAAAAGCTCTAAACCTTGCTTATAAATCTTGGTACGCTACAGAATCAGGCGTTAACCCTACAATTTCTCCAACAGGGAACGCTTTTTTAGACATTACAAATGCAATTTTAGGTACACAAGGCCTATTTGAAATGTGCCGTAATACAAATATACATCCTCTTGCACAACTATCGGCCGTTGGAAAATCAATGTTAGATAGCTCAATACAATCATTTGCAGGCAGTGCTATTTTCTCTTTGTTTGGAATGCAGCCTGTTGCAAAATCCACAGCGGATGCCATTGCAAGTTCCTTTGCAACAATAGCAGGTGTTGGTTTACTGGTTGGCTTTATACTTTTTTATGTTTTACCTTTCATGCCGTTTATCTATTTCTTTTTCGCGGTACTCAGTTGGATTAAGACTATCTTTGAGGCAATGGTTGCTATGCCATTATGGGCATTATCACATTTAAGAATAGATGGTGATGGCGTATTCGGAGAGGCTGGCGTTAAAGGCTACTTCCTTATTTTTGAAATATTTATACGCCCAATTTTAATTGTCTTTGGTCTGATTGCTTCTATTGTTATTTTTGCCGCAATGGTCAAAGTCTTGCACCAAGTGTTTTATCTTATTCTTGCTAATATGGCAGGACATGAATCGGGTAAGGGTGCGGGTGGATGCTTCCAAGGAGGCTCTTCCATTGCATCAGGACAAGCAATAACAATTGACCAACAAAGACTCGCAATGCAAGAAAGTACCAGGGGACCTATTGATGAATTTTTCTTCACGATCCTATATACAATCATTGTTTACATGACGGGAACAAGTTGCTTCAAACTGATTGATGCCATACCGAACAATATATTACGTTGGGTTAATGCGGAAATTCCAAGTTTTGGTGATAATGCTGGTGATTCAGCAGAAGGACTTATGAAATACGTAAGCTTGGGGGGAAGTCAGTTTGGATCACAGCTCGGAAGCGGTATTAGCGACATGACTGATAAGATGCAGGAGATGAGTATATCATTCCAAGAACGATAACGATCAGATACTATTTTTTCAAATGATCAAGAAGAACATCTATTTTACCGCCGCCACGTTGTATGACACTTGAAAAATCAGAACGTTGTGTAAGAGACATGCTAACGCCCTCAATAATCACATCTATAATTTTATATGATCCGTTCTTTTCGCGTACGCGCCAATCTACTTTTACTTTTGAGCCAGAATTAGGCACGATAAAAGAGTTCACAAGAAAGTCTCTCTTACCATCGGCACGATTGGACACAACTTCAAAACCTTCTCCTTGATAATCATTAAAGCGAGATGAATATACATTCACGATCATATTTTCAAATAATCCAAGGTATTCTTTTTGCTGTGCTGGTGTTGCTGTTTTCCAGTAACGACCCAAGGCAAAGCGAGCGATCGTTTTCATATCGAAACTGGTCTTTAAAAGTTTTCTAAACTTGGCTGCTTTTTGTTTTTTTGACAGGCTCTTATCAGCCAGAAATGAGACAGCATCTTCTCCCATATCATTAATAAAAGATTGTGCTTTTTGTCCCTCTGGACTTGCTGCAATTAAAACAAGCGGCGAAACACTTGAATGATTTCTAAGATCAAGAGGTTTAGCTTGTACAGTTACACTCGTCATTGTAAGTGCAATAAATGCAGAAGTTGCAAAGGCAAATTTTTTCATAGGTATTTCCATCATTCTATTATTATAAAAGCGAATATAAGCTTTAATATGGCTAAACTAAGGTCAAGTCGACTTAGAAATCATCATAATTTGGTATTTCAGCACCACCGTTTGAATCATTGATAAGGGCTTGCCTTCTTTGGTGATAGGCACTTCTAACAGCCGCATAGTAATCAAATGAATTCTTTCTTAAGTCATTGATAACTTCAATTAAGTCTTCACGTTGAGAAACAACATTTGAGCCAACGCGCGTATAATGTATGTGCTCTTCATCGATGTTAAACAAATAAATACGAAGTGGATCAGCATAACTATCAACTAATTTACCCGTTGCATCTCTTAAAGTAGATGGTCCAAATAGTGGTAAAATAATGTACATACCATCACCCAAACCCCATTTAGCCAAAGTCTGACCAAAGTCTTCAGGCTGGTATTCAATTCCACCCTCAGTCGCTAAATCTAAAATACCACCAAAACCAGCCAATGTATTAATAATAAAGCGTGCTGTTGCATTTCCTGCACCTTTCAGATCACCCTGAAGAAGCTCATTACCGATAATGGTAGGACTACTTAGGTTACGAAGAAAGTTACGCGTTACTGTACGAACAGCTTCATTCGTAACGGCGCGATACCCTTTTGCAACTGGCTCTAAAATGGCACGGTCAGCAAGATCATTCCCTTTGAAAATATGACGGTTCACATTTTCGATAGGATCTGCAACGCCGCCATCAGCATTATTGTTGGAACAGCCATACAGACCTAATGACAAAGATGAAAACATAATTGTAACCAGTGCAATACGCTTGAAAGAATTTTGTTGTGTCATTATTAAAACCTTATTTTTATAAAACCATCTAATCATGCCTATTGATATGAAAAGAGTAAAGCGATTATACGCCTCAGGAGTGAGTTATTAATATCGCCAAAATAGCGATATTGCTTTGAAAATCAACAAATATTTTGCTTACCCATCTTCCAACACCATCATCGCCCCAACCCCAAGTAAAAGGCTAATCACAGCGGGAAACCACGCCACAATATAGATCGGCATTTGCGCCGATGCACCCAAAGCTTCTAAAAAGCTAGACATAAAGAATATGACAAATCCTATGATAATTCCTGAAAACACAAGAAAGCTAGTTCCACGAACCCTTTGCGGCTTTAATGACACAGATGCAGCGAGTAGTATTAACGCTATAAATAACAGAGGTTTTGCCATTAAACTTTGAAAATGTATCTTCAAAGGTGTCGAGTCAAAGCCCGTACGCTCCATAATTTTTATGTAATCTGGCAACTGCCAAAACGAGATTGTTTCTGGCGATGCAAAGCTACTCTCAAGATCCTGTACACTCAGATTAGACGGCACACGAACACGATCGGCCGAACGTGGTATTTCACCCGATTGATTCAAAACACCATATTTAAAATACCAATGATTATCTTTTAAATATGAAAAACCTGCATCAACACGCGATGTAAAATTATTATTTTCATCGAAAAAGAAAACCGTCACATCTTGTAAAGTCCATGCAGGCATAGAAACTTTATCGGCGTGTAAAATTGCCTTACCGCGCTCTAAATCTTGCCTCAGCCATAGGCCCTGCTCTGATATCGATATAGAACTACTTTTCTTGTCTAAATACTTCGTCTCTAGATTTTCATATTTAGAAATAAGCACTGCCCCTAAAGGATTAATCAAACTGATCTGTAAAATTCCAATAAAGAAGGCAGTCAATATAATTGGTAGAATAAATTGCCATGCTGATAAACCAGCAGATCGAACAATAACCAATTCATGATGTTTCGTTAGCTGCCAAAACGTCCACATCGCACTAAAAAGGATTGCGAATGGAAATATCATTTGCCCAACCTCGGGCAACTTATAAAGCCCCATGACAAGCACAAGGGTAAAACTCAAATTTTCTGAACTTGCCGCTCTTCTTAGAAGCTCAACAACATCAAAAATATAAATAATTGAAAGCAAGCTAAACAATAAAATTAGAAAGTTAATTCCGTATTGCTTGATAAAGTATAAACTTAAAGTTGTTGGCAAAAGAATTTTCATTTTTGAATTATGCCTCCCTCATTTTTTTTTGTGAGACGGCTGCCTTTAAAAAACTACCGCTATTTGATAACAGTAAAAATGAAACAACGACTGGTGTAATAACTAAAAAATAAAGTAAAAACACGCCCATAATGTTTTTGGTAGCAAAGCTAGAAAAACTCAAAAATAAGCTTTGTATTGCAATAGAAACAATCACTATCATTATAATTTTTGGTGCTTGCCCACTTCTGTTTTTAGGACCTAATAGTAACAGCGTTAACACAATACTGATATAGGTTAACGGCAATAAAGACCCTGCAATACGTCTATTGGCTTCGACTAAAAACTCTTTTCTAAATTTCTTATCTTTTACACTTTGTGAGTTCGGGTTGAGGAGTTCAAAAAACGTACGTTCATCTGGCTCTTTCCACTTTTTTGTAACGGATGAACTCTCTGGTAAATCAATTGAATAACGATCAAAATCCAAACGGTTTAACGCGCCTGTACGGTCATTAAAATCTTGACGCGATCCATCAAATACTAAAACTTGTTGACCATCATTCGTGGCAACAATAATACCGCGTTTTGCAACGATTGTTACAGGGGCTGGGTTTTCTGGTCTGTTGTCATAGATCAACAATCCTTCCAGCTCTCCTTTATCATTACGAGAATCAATATAAACCGTTAGTGATTTACCAATCTCATTAAACACCCCTTCTTGAAATAATAAAGTTGAATATTGCGCCTTCACAATTTGGCGCATCTCTTGCATCTTAGATAGTGATACAGGCGCAAGCCATGCGGTAATAAATAAAATCAATACCGAGATAAAGGCCGCCAAAATAAAAGCAGGCTTACTCACTTGCATTGTTGACATACCGGCAGATCGCGCAACAACAATTTCGTTATCTGAGATCATGCGATTATAAACAACGATACCCGCTATCATGAGAGCAATGGGTAAAATCACTTCAAAAAATCGAGGGAGTGCCAAAAATGTTAAAACCCAAAAGGATCCGCTTGACGCCCCCGCCTCAACTATTAATTCCAAAAACTTAAGAGACTGAGTCAGCAAGATAATCGCCGCCAATGTCACGCCAATAAAGATGGTCGTAATTGCCAGATTTTTTATGGTATATAAATTGAATATCTTAAAATTTATCATTTCACTGAACACACTATAATCAAGGCCATCTTTAAGCTAGTTTTTTCATACAAACCAACTATATTATTGGT